>JAFZSR010000047.1 GCA_017619275.1 Prevotella sp.
GGGCCTGCAGCAAGGGATAGACTCTTGGGCCTCCAAGGGCGGATAGGGTGACCTCCGGCAGTTAATCCTTCCTTTCAACAACAAAGGTAAGGAAAAACCGTGATATCTCTACATTTTTCTTCGATTATCTAGCGTTAAATAAATTAAGAGTTCGTAAGGACACTCTTAACAAGCCGCAAAGTTAAAGAAGGGAGGGGAGTGGCTGCGCGACCAAATCATATCCCAATAATCAATAATCTATAGTTTACCGTCTAAAGTCTATAGTCTACCGTCTAAAGTCTATAGTCTACCGTCTAAAGTCTATAGTCTACAGTCTACCGTCTAAAGTCTATAGTCTATAGTCAATCATCTAAAGTCTAAAGTCTACAGTCAATCATCTACAGTCAATAACCAATCGGGAGAAAGGAATTCAAAAAAAACGAGAATTGCTTGTGGCTTCACTTCTTTTTTTGTACTTTTGCAGCATACTTTTCGTAACGACGAAAGTAAACAGGTCTTACCACTAAACGCTACATAACCTTAAACATTATGGAAACTCATCAGATCACAGCCGAACATCTTAGCATCGAGCGCATCGGCGACATCATCCGCAATGGCATGAAAATAGAGCTGAGCGACGACGCCCGCCAGCGCATCCGCCGCTGCCGCCAATACCTCGACAAGAAAATCGCCTCCAACGGCGCCCCCATCTACGGCGTCACCACGGGCTTCGGCTCGCTGTGCAACGTCAGCATCGGCCGCGACCAGCTGTCGCAGTTGCAGGTGAACCTCATCAAGAGCCATGCCTGTGGCGTGGGCGAGCGGGTGAGCAACGACATCGTGAAGATCATGCTGCTGCTGAAGATTCAGTCGCTCTCCTACGGCTATAGCGGCTGCAAGCTCGACACCGTGCAGCGGCTGGTGCAGTTCTTCAACAACGATGTCTATCCCGTGGTCTATCGCCAAGGCTCGCTCGGTGCCAGTGGCGACCTGGTGCCGTTGGCCCATCTCTGTCTGCCGCTCATCGGTCTGGGCGAGGTGGAGTATCAGGGCAAGGTGATTAGTGGCCAGGAGCTGTGCCACAAGAAGCGTTGGAAGCCCATTGAGTTGGCTTCGAAAGAAGGACTGGCACTGCTCAATGGCACACAGAACATGAGCGCCCATGCCGTGTGGTGCCTGTTGGAGGCACAACGGCTGAGCGACTGGGCCGACATCATCGCTGCCATGAGCCTCGACGCCTTCGACGGTCGCATCGAGCCATTCCTCGATGCCGTGCAGCGCGTGCGTCCCCATCAGGGACAGATAGAAACGGCGCAACGCATCCGCCAACTGCTGGAGGGCAGTCAGATTCTGAACAATATCAAGGCGCATGTGCAAGACCCCTACAGCTTCCGCTGCGTGCCACAGGTACACGGTGCCGTGAAGGACACCATCCGCTATGTGAAGAGCGTTATCGACACGGAAATCAACTCGGCCACCGACAACCCCACCGTGCTGCCCGACGACGACCTCATCGTGTCGGCCGGCAACTTCCACGGCGAACCCATCGCCCTGCCCATCGACTTCCTATCGATAGCCATGAGCGAGCTGGCCGACATCGCCGAGCGCCGCATCTACCGACTGGTGAGCGGCACGCGCGGGCTGCCCTCGTTCCTCGTGGCCAACCCCGGCGTGAACAGTGGATTCATGATTACGCAGTACACCGCCGCCTCGTGCGTCTCGCTCAATAAAAGCCTGGCCATGCCCAGCAGCGTGGACAATATTCCCTCGTGCCAGGACCAGGAGGACTTGGTGTCGATGGGTGCCAATGCGGCCATCAAGCTGCAACGGGTGATTCGCAACACCGAGCGCGTGCTGGCCATCGAGCTGTTCAACGCCGCCCAGGCCCTCGACTTCCGCTTGCCCTTGCATTCCTCACCCGCCATCTGCCAGCTTCACCAGGACTTCCGCCGCGTGGTGCCCTTCATCCTCAACGACGAGCTGATGTTCCCCCACATCGAGCGCGCCATCGGGTTCTTGAGAGGTGAGAGGTGAGAAGTGAGAGGTGAGAAGTGAGAAGTGAAAAATGAGAAGTGAGAAGTGGCTGCCGCGAAATCTTCAGGATATACGTGGCAGCCACTTCTCACTTTTCACCTCTCACTTCTCACTTTCTTTCACTCCAAATAAGTATATCCATAGAGGCCGCTGCGATAGTTGGCGAGGAACTCCTTGCCCTCTTCGAGCGAGATGCGTCCCTGCTTCACGCTCTTGGTGACCCACATCTCGAGCTGGCGCACCAACTTCTTGGGGTTGTACTGCACATACTCCAGCACCTCCTCCACCGTTTCGCCGTCGATGATTTGGTCGATGTGGTACTGTCCGTCCTTTACCGAGATGTGCACGGCGGTGGTGTCGCCGAAGAGGTTGTGCATGTCGCCAAGAATCTCCTGATAGGCTCCCACAAGGAAGACGCCGAGGTAGTAGTCCTCGTTCTTCTTCAGCGCGTGCACGGGCAGTGAATGGGAGTTGTGGCGGTTGGTGGTGAAGTTGGCAATCTTACCGTCGCTGTCGCAAGTGATGTCCTGTATGGTGGCGTTGCGCGTGGGGCGCTCGTCGAGCCGCTGGATGGGCATGATGGGGAACACTTGGTCGATGGCCCACGAGTCGCTTAGGCTTTGGAAGAGCGAGAAATTGCAGAAATACTTATCGGCCAACAGCTTGTCGATCTTCATCAACTCCTCAGGGATGTGCTTCAGACTCTTGGCCAGCGCATGAATCTCGTGGCATACGCTCCAGTACATGGCCTCCACTTCGGCACGCGTCTTCAGGTCGACGATGCCGTGGCTGAACAGGTCGAGCACCTCTTCACGTATCTGCTCGGCGTCGTGCCAGTCTTCGAGCACGTTGCGCGGACTAAGGTTGTCCCAGATGTCGTAGAGGTCCTTCACCAACTGATGCGAATTCTCGTCGGGCTCGAACTCCTCGGGCATCTCGGGCAGCGAGGCCGTCTCCAGCACGTCGATGACGAGCACGCTGTGGTGGGCGGCCAACGAGCGGCCGCTCTCGGTGATGAGGTTGGGATGGGGGATGCCGTTCTTGTTGGCTGCTTCCACGAAGGTATAGATGCAGTCGTTCACGTACTCCTGGATGCTGTAGTTCACCGAGCTCTCGCTGCTGGGCGAGCGGGTGCCGTCGTAGTCCACGCCCAGGCCGCCGCCGCAGTCGACGAAATCCACGTTGTAGCCCATCTTGTGGAGCTGAACGTAGAACTGCGAGGCCTCGCGCAGCGCTGTTTGTATTCGGCGGATCTTGGTGATTTGGCTTCCGATGTGAAAATGGATCAATCGCAGACAGTCGCGCATGTCTTTCTTGTCGAGCAGCTCCAGCGCTTCCAAAAGCTCGGCACTCGTCAAGCCGAACTTCGAGGCGTCGCCACCGCTCTCCTCCCATTTGCCACTGCCGCTACTGGCCAGCTTGATACGTATGCCGATGTTGGGCCTCACGCTGAGCTTCTTCGCCACACGGGCGATGATGTCGAGCTCGTTCAGCTTCTCCACCACGATGAAGATATGCTTGCCCATCTTCTGTGCCAGCAGGGCCAACTCGATGTAGCTCTGGTCCTTATAGCCGTTGCACACGATGATGGAGTCGCTCTGGCACTGCATGGCGATGACGGCGTGCAGCTCGGGCTTTGAGCCGGCCTCCAGTCCCAGGTTGAACTTGCGGCCGTGCGAGATAATCTCCTCGACCACGGGCTGCATCTGGTTCACCTTGATGGGGTAGACGACGTAGTTCTCGCCTCGGTAGTCATACTCCTCGGTGGCCTTCTTGAAACAGCTCCAAGTCTTCTCGATACGGTTGTCGAGAATGTCGGGGAAGCGCAGCAGCACGGGGGCGGTGACGTCGCGCAACTGCAGCTCGTCCATCACCTCGCGCAGGTCGATCTGCGTTTCGTCCTTGCAGGGAGTCACATACACGTTACCCTGGTCGTTAATGCCGAAGTAACTGGTGCCCCAGCCGTTGATGTTGTACAGCTCACGGGCGTCGTCGATGGTCCATTTCTTCATCTCTGTCGTTCAAAAAAGGGTTTGGGGCGACAAAGTTACAACAAAAAAGCGAATACGGTGCAGAAAAAGACCAAAACTTTTCAATATAACAGAAAAAACACGTCGTCTCTCTGCATCCAACATGGATTACGAGAGACGACGTGTAGATTTCAGTAGCTTCGTATCACTTAAAGAGTTGCTGCTCGCCGTCGTCGATGTGGGTCACGCGATCGTTCAGCTCGGCCAGCTTGCCGCTGTTCCATCGGTCGGTGGTTCCGACGAGGTAGCCAGTGATGCGCTGCAGGCGGTCGATGTTGTGGCTGTGGCAGCGGGGACATTCCTTCAGGTTTTGCGTGGCGTTCTCGTAGCCGCAGTCCATGCAGCGGTTGCGGTTGTGGTTCACGCTGCCGTAGCCCATGTCGAGGCGGTCCATCATATCGACCACACCCATGATGACCTGCGGGTTGTGGGTGGCGTCGCCGTCGATTTCTACGTAGAAGATGTGTCCGCCGCGCGTCAAGTTATGGTAGGGCGCCTCCACCTCGGCCTTGTGGCGAGCGGAGCATTTGTAATAGACGGGCACGTGGTTGGAGTTGGTGTAGTAGTCGCGGTCGGTAACGCCCGGGATGCTGCCGAAGTCCTTACGGTCGCGCTTGGTGAAGCGGCCTGCCAGTCCCTCGGCGGGCGTGGCCAGCACGGAGTAGTTGTGGTGGTAGCGCTCGCAGAAGTCGTTGATGCGGTCGCGCATGTAGGTCACGATACGCAGTCCCAGCTCTTGTGCCTCTTGGCTCTCGCCGTGGTGATGGCCGATGAGGGCGACGAGACACTCGGCCAGACCGATGAACCCGATGCCGAGCGTTCCCTGGTTGATGACGCTCTCCACGGTGTCGTCGGGGTTGAGTTTGTCGCCGCCTATCCAGAGGCTCTTCATCAGCAAGGGGAACTGTCGGACCAGGGCGGTCTTCTGGAACTTAAAACGGTCGTCGAGCTGCTTGGCGGTCACCTCCAGCATGTGGTCGAGCTTGGCGAAGAACAGGCCAATGCGCTGCTCTTGCTCCTCCTGCCCCTCGCCACTTACCTCTTTCATGCTCTCGAGGGCCAGGCGCACAATGTTGATGGTGCTGAACGAGAGATTGCCGCGCCCGATGGAGGTCTTCGGTCCGAAACGGTTCTCGAAGACGCGTGTGCGACAGCCCATGGTGGCCACCTCGTGCTCATAGCGCAGGGGGTCGTCGGGATGCCATTCGTCGGTCTGGTTGAACGTGGCATCGAGGTTGAGGAAGTTGGGGAAGAAACGGCGCGCCGTCACCTTGCAGGCCAGCTGGTAGAGGTCGAAGTTGCGGTCTTCGGGCAGGTAGTTCACGCCGCGCTTCTTCTTCCAAATCTGTATGGGGAAGATGGCGGTCTCGCCGTCGCCCACGCCCTCGTAGGTGCTCAGCAGAATCTCGCGCATCACGCAGCGGCCCTCGGCGCTGGTGTCGGTGCCGTAGTTAATGCTGGAGAAGACCACCTGGTTGCCGCCGCGCGAGTGAATCGTGTTCATGTTGTGGATAAAAGCCTCCATGGCCTGATGAACGCGGCCCACGGTCTTGTTGATGGCATGCTGGCGCACGCGGTCGACGCCCTTCAGGCCGTCGAGGGGTTGCTTCAAGTAGTCCATCAGCGGCTCGTCGTAAAGGGCGGAATAGTCTTCGCCGTTCAGGTCTTCCAGATATTTCAGCTCTTCCTTATAGGTCAGGCGGACAAAGGGAGCCAGGTAGAAATCGAAGGCGGGGATGGCCTGTCCGCCGTGCATCTCGTTCTGGGCGCACTCCATGCTGATGCAAGCCAGCACCGAGGCAGTTTCAATGCGCTTGGCGGGGCGGCTGGCGCCGTGGCCGGCAATGAAGCCGCAATTCAGGATGTGGTCCAAGGGGTGCTGCACGCAGGTGAGGCTCTTCGTGGGGTAATAATCCTTGTCGTGGATGTGCAGCAGGTTCTGCTTCACGGCCTCGCGGGCGTCGTCGCTCAGCAGATAATCGTCGACGAAGGGCTTAGTGCTCTCCGAGGCGAACTTCATCATCATGCCGGCAGGGGTGTCGGCATTCATGTTGGCATTCTCGCGGGTGATGTCGTTGCGCTCCACGTTCACAATGTCGAGGAAGATGTCGCGCGTCTTTGCCCGGCGTGCCACGCTACGCTGGTGGCGGTAGGCGATGTACTTCTGCGCCACATCCTTGCGGCTCGACTTCATCAACTCCAGCTCCACGGCGTCCTGAATCTCCTCCACGCTCATCTGTGTCTTGCCGCGCTGGGCCACATGGTCGGTGATGACACCCACCAGCCGCTCGTCCTCGCCCTTGTCGGTGGCCATCATGGCTTTGCGGATGGCGGCCATGATTTTTTGTTCGTTAAAGCCGACAATACGCCCGTCGCGCTTTACAACTGTCTGTATCATACGGAAATGTTATTTAAGCTTTTAGTGTTATACGGAAAACAAGTGCAAAGATAGCATAAATTATCGGCAGTTTTTCGTTTTGGAAAACTTTTTTTCCGTTAAAAAACGTCAATCTGCTGGCACGCAACCCGTTGCGTTTCGGTTTTGGAAAACTTATCATTTACGTGGTTTTCCCGGGTACTGATTGCATAGAAATGACACAAAACAAAAATCGGCAAGAAAATAGTATTTTTTTTCGTTTTAGGAGCATTATTTCCCTGAAAATGATTACTTTTGCAGGTGGAAACGAAACAAATCAAATCAACGGAATAATAAACATGGCAAAGAAAGCACTTTTGATGATTCTCGACGGATGGGGAATCGGACAGCACGGAAGGGGCGACGTCATCTACAACACCCCGACACCTTATTTAGACTATCTCAGAGCCGTGAGCGCCCACTCGCAGCTGGCAGCCAGCGGCGAGGACGTGGGACTGCCCGACGGACAGATGGGTAACTCGGAGGTGGGACACCTCAACATCGGCGCAGGTCGCATCGTCTACCAGGATCTGGTGAAAATCAACCGCGCCTGCAAGGACGGCAGCATCGTGGAGAACCCACAGGTGAAAGCCGCCTACACCTACGCCAAGGAGAATAACAAGAAGCTGCACCTGATGGGTCTGACGAGCGACGGCGGCGTGCATAGCAGCCTCGACCATCTGTTCAAGCTCATCGAGGTGGGCAAGCACTACGGACTGAAGAACCAGCTGTACGTGCACTGCTTCATGGACGGCCGCGACACCGACCCGAAGAGCGGCAAGGGCTTCATCCAGCAGGTGACGGATGTCTGCGCCGCCAACGACGCCGCCATCGCCAGCATCGTGGGCCGCTTCTACGCCATGGACCGCGACAAGCGCTGGGAGCGTGTGAAGGAGGGCTATGACCTCGTGGTGAACGGTACTGGCAAGCAAGCTACCGATATGGTGGTGGCCATGCAGGAGAGCTACGACGAAGGCGTGACCGACGAGTTCATCAAGCCCATCCACAACAGCACTGTGAACGGCTGCATTGAAGAGGGCGACGTGGTCATCTTTATCAACTTCCGCAACGACCGCGCCAAGGAGCTCACCATCGCTCTGACGCAGCAGGACATGCCAGAGCAGGGCATGAAGACCATCCCCGGCTTACAGTACTATTGCATGACACCCTACGACGCCAACTTCACGGGCGTGCACATCCTCTTCCCGAAGGAGAACGTGGAGAACACGCTGGGCGAGTACCTCTCGCAGCAGGGCAAGAAGCAGTTGCACACCGCCGAGACGGAGAAGTACGCACACGTCACCTTCTTCTTCAACGGTGGTCGCGAGGCTCCCTTCAAGAACGAGGACCGCATCCTCGTGGCCAGCCCGAAGGTGGCTACCTACGACCTGAAGCCCGAGATGAGCGCCTATGAGGTGAAGGACAAGCTGGTGGCCTCGATCAAGACCCAGCAGTACGACTTCATCGTGGTGAACTTCGCCAATGGCGACATGGTGGGTCACACGGGTGTCTATAACGCCATTGCCAAGGCCGTGTGGGCCGTCGACCGCTGCGTGCGCGACGTCATCGAAGCCGCTAAGAAGAACGGCTACGAGGCCATCATCATCGCCGACCACGGCAATGCCGATAACGCCATCAACCCCGACGGCACGCCCAACACCGCCCACTCGCTCAACCCCGTTCCCTTCATCTACGTCACCGACAACAACTCGGCTACGGTGAAGGACGGTCGTCTGGCCGACGTGGCTCCCAGCATCCTGCACATCATGGGACTGGAGCAGCCCAGCGACATGACGGGCGAGTGCCTTATCATCGATTGACATCATGAGCGGAAAGCCACAGAGAACACAGAGAACACGGAGCCTGACGATTGCTCTGTGTTCTCTGTGCTCTTTTTGGTTTTCTCTTTCCCTGCAAGCACAGTGCTGGCGCAGCGTCGACGCGCGCATCGGCAGCGTGGGCGTGGGGCGCACCTTCCCCGGACCCGCCATGCCCTTTGGCATGGTGAAGCCCGGTCCCGACTGTGGCGTACTGCCCAACGCCGGTTGGGCGCCGATGCCCGAACGCGTGAGCGGATTCTCGCAGACGCACGTCAGCGGCACCGGCGGCGGACAGAAATACGGCAACATCCTCATCCAGCCTTTTACCGAGAAAAGCGCCGACATAGCACAACGGCGCACGAGCGAGACCATAGAACTAGGCTACTACGCCACCACCTACGAGAGTGGCATCCGCACCGAAATCACCACCAGCGAGCGCTGCGCCCACTACCGGCTGCACTATCCCGCCCCCTCATCGGCTTCTCATTTCTCACTCCTTGTTGATGCCACCCATTTCCTGGGCAAGGACAGCATCCCCGACCTGCGCGAGCGCCAGCAGTTTGTGGGCGCCGAGGCGGAGGCCACCAGCGACCACGAGGTGGTGGGCTTTAACCGCGTGCGTGGCGGCTGGAACAACGGTGATGCCTACACGGTTTATTTCTGCCTGCAAACCGACAAGCCTTTTAAGCTGGAGAAACTAGATAAACTAGATGGACTAGCCAGGCTAGATAGACTAGATTATCTAGAAACCCCTGGTACTTTGGTCCTCTTTTTCGCCGACACGCTGGTGGGGGTGAAGGTGGGCATCAGCTATGTGAGCACCATGCAGGCCCGCCGCAACATCGATGGCCATGGCTTCGATGAGCAGCTGGCACTCCTGCGCAATGCTTGGGAACAGCAGCTGCAGAAAATCCAAATCACGGGCACCGACGCCCAGCGCCGCATGTTCTACACGGCGCTCTACCACACCATGCTGATGCCCATCGACAAGACGGGCGAAAACCCCAAGTGGACCGACGCGCCCTACTACGACGACTTTTATGCCATCTGGGACACCTACCGCACCTCGTCGCCCCTGCTCACGCTGCTTTGGCCCGAACGCCAGACGGCCATCGTCAATTCCTTGTTGAATATCTATAAACGCGAAGGCTACCTGCCCGATGCCCGCTCCGGCGATTGCAACGGGCGCACGCAGGGCGGCAGCAACGCCGAGGTAGTCATCGCCGATGCCTTCGTAAAAGGTCTGGGAACACCCAACAATCTACAGTCTAAAGTCTATAGTCTACAGTCCATCGACTACAGTCTGGCCCTCGAAGCCATGCTGAAGGACGGCGACGTCGACCCAGGCGCCGACCAAGAGAAGCACGGGCGCGGCGGTCTGAACGAATACAAGCGTCTGGGCTACATTCCTTATGGTATCCCCCGCGCCGGCACCCGCACCATCGAGTACGCCTACAACGACTACTGCATCGCGCAGGTGGCACGCGGACTGGGCCGCAACGACGTTGCCGATGAGTACTTGCGTCGAAGCGGCAACTGGCGCAACCTCTGGCGCAGCGACTACGAGTGGGACGACGTGCGAGGCTACATCCTGCCCCGCGACGAAGACGGCCGCTGGCTCGACAGCGTGCCCTGGGGACATTCAAAAGTCTTCCATCCACTGATTCCCTACACGCCCGTGACGAAGGTGGCGCCCTGGTATCTGCCCTGGTGGGACACCTTCTTCTACGAAGCGCTCTCGGCCGAATACTCGCTGAGCATCCCCCACGACATTCCCGGACTCATCGAAGCCTGTGGCGGACCGGAGGCTTTCCGTCGCCGCCTGGACCTCTTCTTCGAGCGCGGCCGCTACAACGTGGGCAACGAGCCCTCGTTCCTCACGCCCTGCCTCTACCACTGGATGGGCCGCCCCGACCTTAGCACGCAGCGCATCCACCAGATTATCAACGACAATTACAGCGATGCCCCCGACGGCTTGCCCGGCAACGACGATGGCGGCGCGATGTCGTCGTGGCTGGCGTTCCACATGATGGGCCTCTATCCCAATGCCGGGCAAGATTACTATCTGCTGAACGTGCCGATGCTCAATGAATATTCCTTCCGACTTCCCAACGACCGCATCCTGCACGTCACCAAAAAAACCGCCAAAGCCTTTAAGGTCGTCCTCAACGGTCGCCAACTGAAGGATGCCCGCCTCACCCACAAGGAGCTGATGGAGGGTGGCGAACTGATGTTTCAGGCACCCACCCCCAACCCCTCCCGTGCGGGAGGGGCAACTGATTACACTCAAACCTCGATATTATCTGCAGCAAAAGTAACCGAACTCCCCTCCCATTCGGGAGGGGTTGGTGGTGGGTCTGTGGTTGGCGGGTATTCCATTTCCTTCACCCTCAACCGACAGTTCCGCACGTGGCCCCTCTCGTTCACTTGGCAGGGCGACACGCTCAACATCGTCTGCAAGCAGACCACCTATCGCATCCCACGCCACGAGGCAGTTCACGCCACGGGCTTCTGTTGGCTCAACCCCCAGAACGACGGCACCCTATATAATAATGTGCGTGGAACCTTCCTCTTCGTTTCTGCCGATGCCGTGCAACAGCTGCGCGCACAGGGTTTCTTCGTCTACGACGGCATCACTTGGCGACAAATGGGCGACAGCGAAAACCATGTACGGGCCGACATCGACGGCACGGAGCTGTGGATTGCCCACGACCCATCGACAGGCTTGCATTTAGTGACCCAAATGCACCATAATCCATTGGGAATTGACTGGCAGTTGGAACCAGCTGCCGCCTTCTGAAATTTTGGTAACGACTATTTGAAAAAAACTAACGACTTTTGAAAAAATCTCGTACGAGATTTTTTTAGAGGGCGTTATCGTCTTTCCCCAACGTGTTTCTCAAGCCTTCCAAGATACCCATCAGCTCGTCCATGGTGGTGGCTCGCAGCATGGCAATGCGCGTGGGTCGGAAGTTGGGAATGCCCTTGAAGATGGGCGTGGCGGCCAGGTGACGGCGGGTGTGGATGATGCCCCGCTGCTCGTCGATGCGCTCCACGTTCAGGCGCAGCAACTCTTCGAGGACGTCGAGCTTGTCGTTGAAAGATAATGGGGTTAATGGGCTGGATGGGGTTAATGGGCTTTGTGGGAGAGAGAGATTGAGCCCATCCTTGATTTCCTTGAAAATCCAGGGGCAGCCGAAGGTGGCGCGCCCAATCATCACAGCATCCACGCCATAGCGCTCGAAAGCCTGGTCGGCATCGCTGGGCGAGGTGATGTCGCCATTGCCAATGATGGGGATGTGGATGCGGGGGTTGCGCTTCACCTCGCCGATGAGCGTCCAATCGGCCTCGCCGGTGTACATCTGCGAGCGGGTGCGGCCATGGATGGTGAGTGCCTGAATGCCACAGTCTTGCAGTTGCTCGGCCAGCATGGTGATGATGAGCTGCTCGTTGTTCCATCCCAAGCGCGTCTTCACCGTCACGGGCAGCTTCACGGCATCCACCACACGGCGGGTGATGTCGAGCATCTTCGGGATGTTCTGCAGCATGCCGGCGCCTGCGCCTTTGCCCGCCACCTTCTTCACCGGACAGCCAAAGTTCAGGTCGATGACGTCGGGACCGGCCTGCTCCACCATGCGGGCCGCCTCTACCATGGCATCGGTGTCGCGACCGTAGATCTGTATGCCCACGGGGCGCTCCTCGTCGCTGATGGTCAGCTTCGCCACGGTCGACTTCACATCGCGTACCAGTGCCTCGGCCGACACAAACTCGGTGTAGACCATCGCCGCGCCAAAACGCTTGCAAAGCAGCCGGAAACCCACGTCGGTGACATCCTCCATCGGAGCCAGAAAAAGGGGGCGAGGGCCAAAGTCTATGCTTCCTATCTTCATCGCTGTTGATTTTCGTGCAAAAGTAGTGAAAAGTTGGCACTTGACGGTGGGGCAACGACTGTTTTTTCTACAAAAAACGTTAAATCACTACATATTACTGCGCGCGCGTGATGTAGGAGTGCTACTTTTTCATTAATTTTGCAGAATAAAACGAGAAACGACTATGGCAAAGTACGCAGTCTGGCACGACGAGAATTGGCTGTTGCTGCTACAACTCTATCTGAGCCGCCCCGTTGGGCTGAAGCCCCTCTACAGCCGCAACATGGTAGACCTGAGCATGGAGTTGCACATACCCCCGCAGTCATTGCAGCGGCGTATGGAGCAGATAGCACGCTTGCAAACGCCGAAGCTGGAGCGCATCTGGAATACTTACTCTGCCAACCCCAAGCGCCTGGCGCGTGTGGTGAGCCTGCTGCGCAGCATGAAGGGGTTTGGGGCTGCCGACGACTTCTATGAGGGCGTGGAGATGCAGGAGACGTTCGAACGCGACTTCCGCCCCCTGCCGGCCGACAAGCGTTTCATGCCAGTCATGCTCATCCTCATCCTCGACCTTTATTTCCAGCTCACACCCTCTACCATGGTGGCCCAGACGCCTGAGGTGGAAGAACTGGCCGACCTCATCAAGCTGAAGCCTCAAGACGTGGTGGAAGTGCTCGAGGTGATGCAGATTTGCGACCCCTATCTGGGGCGCAACGAGGTGACGCTCTCGCCGCTGCTGGTGCCTTGTCAGCAAGTGTGGCAGCGCATGAGCGACCGCGAGCCTCAGCAACTGCACCAGCTGGCCGAAGAATTGAAAGAATACTTCAAGAGTAAGTGATGCCACAAAGTCAGATACAGGAACAACGGCAAGAGCAGCGGCAGGTGCAGACGATATCGGCACAGCAGCTGTTGCAATCGCAACTCATAGAATTGCCCCTGCAGCAGATGGTCGACCGCATTGAAACCGAGCTGCACGACAACCCTGCACTGGAGAAGACGGTGGGCGAGGAGGAACCGGCTCCATGGGAGGCAACCGACATGGGCGACAACGCCGAAGCGACCGAAGGCGATGACTACGACACCCAACGCGAGCGCGAGGAGCGCAGCGATGCCCTTGATGCCGCCCTGGAGAACATCGGCCGCGACGACGAGGACTTGCCCGTGTATCAGGGCGGTCACCAGTGGAGCGAAGAGAAAGAGTCGGCCGTCTATGGCGAAGAGCGCTCATTCTACGACATGCTGATGGACCAAGTGGGCGAGCTGGAGCTGAGCGAGGGCGAGCGCTACGTGGTGGAATACCTGATACAATCGCTCGACGACGACGGACTGCTGCGCACGCCGCTGGCCGACATCTGCGAGCAGCTGGCCATCTACCATGGCATCGACATCAGCGAGCAGGAGGCCGAGCGACTGTTGCACGTGCTGCAGCAGCTTGACCCAGCCGGTATCGGCGGTCGGTCGCTCAGCGAGTGTCTGCGGTTGCAAGTGGAGCGGCGCAAGCCATCGGAACTCACAACGTTGATGTTGCGCGTCATCGACGAACACTTCGACGAATTCAAGAAGAAGCATTGGACGCGCATTCAGCAGCAGATGGAACTCACCGACACACAGGCCGACATCGTGCTGGGCGAGCTGCGTCGCCTCAACCCCAAGCCTGGCTCGGCACTGGGCGACACCATGGGGCGCTCGATGCAGCAAATCACTCCCGACTTCATCGTCGACACCCACGACGACGGCTCCATCAGCTTCCACCTGAACAATGGCGACACGCCACGGCTGGAAATATCACAGTCGTTTGCCGACCTGCTGAAAGACTTCCAAACCAACAGGGAGCGCATGAGCCGACAGCAAAAGGAGGCTTTGCTATATACCAAACAGAAGGTGGAGGCCGCACAGAACTTTATCGATGCGGTGGAGCAGCGGCGACAAACGATGACGCGCACCATGAAGGCCATCATCCAGCTGCAAAAGCACTTCTTCGAGGAGGGCGACGAGGAGCTGCTGCGCCCCATGATTCTGAAAGATGTGGCCAACCTGACGGGTCAGGACTTGAGCACCGTGTCGCGCGTGACGAACTCCAAGTATGTGCAGACGCGCTGGGGCACCTTCCCACTGAAGTTCTTCTTCAGCGACGGCTACGTCACCCAGAACGGCGAAGAACTCTCCACCCGCAAAATCAAGGCCGCCCTGCGCTCGCTCATCGAGGCCGAAGACAAACACAAGCCCATGAGCGACGACGCCCTGCGCAACGCCCTGGAGCAGCAGGGCTTCCCCATCGCCCGCCGCACCGTGGCCAAATACCGCGAGCAGCTGGGACTGCCGGTGGCAAGGCTGCGCAAATCGTAAACGACAAATAAACGTCAACAACATTGACTCGCCAGAAAGGACTCATCATTGCGGCTAAGGTCATTAGCATGATCTTCACGCCGTTCTACCTGCCGCTGATAGGCATTGCGCTGCTGTTCTCGTTGAGCTACATGAACATGCTGCCCATGAGCTATAAGCTGCTCGTGGTGACGATTGTCTATTTTCTCACCATCTTCTTCCCCACCTTCCTCATCCACCTCTACCGGCGCGCCAAAGGCTGGTCGCTGCTGCAACTGAGCCACAAGCGCCGCCGCATAGTGGCCTATGCCATCTCCATCCTTTGCTATATTGCGTGCATCGAGCTGATGAAATATTACCACATCTATCATTTCATCATCAGCATTGTCATTGCAGCCCTGCTCATCCAGGCGGTGAGCGTGGTGGTGAACTTCTGGTGGAAGATTAGCACGCACACGGCAGCCATCGGTGGCGTGTGCGGGGCGCTGATGGCCTTCGCCGAGCTGTTCCGCTTCAACCCCGTGTGGTGGCTCTGCGTGGGAATCCTGGTCTCTGGCATATTGGGCACGGCACGCATCATCTTGCGCCAGCACACGCTGGGGCAGGTGGTGGCAGGCTTCGCCATTGGCGTGGTGTGCGCCTTCGTGGGAGTATTGTATATATAAAAGCATCATAGAATGAAACCTATCGTTAGCATCATCATGGGCAGCACCAGCGACCTGCCCGTCATGGAGAAAGCCTGCAAGCAGCTCGACGAGCTGCAAGTGCCCTTCGAGGTGAACGCCCTGTCGGCTCACCGCACGCCGGCTGCCGTGGAGCAGTTTGCCAGCGAGGCAGCTGGGCGTGGCATCCGCGTCATCATCGCTGCTGCCGGCATGGCAGCCGCTCTGCCTGGTGTCATCGCCGCGCAAACCACCCTGCCCGTCATTGGCGTACCCATCAAAGGCATGCTCGACGGCCTCGACGCCCTGCTCAGCATCGTGCAGATGCCACCGGGCATCCCCGTGGCCACCGTCGGCGTGAATGCCGCGCAGAACGCCGCCCTGCTGGCCTGCCAAATGATTGCACTGGGCGACGCCGAGTTGGCACAGCGCATGGCCAACCACAAGGAGGGTCTGAAGAGCAAGATTGAAAAGGCCAACAAGGAACTGGCCGAGGTGAAATACGAGTATAAAACCAATTGAAATAGGCTGGCAGCAATTGGCATAGCTTTTGCTACAAATATTTTGACAACACGAGTATTAACCAAATAAAAGCAAGTAACAATGGAAGTAACAATCACTAGCGAGAACTTTGAGACCCTGAAGAACGGGCAGAAGCCCTTGGTTATCGACTTCTGGGCAACGTGGTGCGGTCCCTGCCGCATGGTGGCTCCCATCATCGCAGAGATGGCCGAGAAATACGACGGACAAATCGTCGTGGGCAAGTGCGATGTGGAAGAGAGCGAAGACGTGGCTGCCGAGTTCGGCATCCGCAACATCCCCACGGTGGTATTCATGAAGAATGGCGAGGTGGTCGACAAGATTGTTGGCGCCGTGCCCAAGCAGAAATTCGAAGAGAAATTTGCGGCATTTGTCTGAGCCATGAGTATCGACGACGAACTGCTGCAAGACGAGCAGGAGATGCAGCGCGAGATGGCGTTCATCCGCCAGCAGCTGCCCGCCGACGCCAACGCCCACTTCGACAGCGACGAGCTGTTGCAGTGGGTGCTGGAGGCTGTGGCCACCTATTACTTCGAGAGTGGCGTACTGGAGAGCGAGGCCGACGAGGTGAACATCGACATGGAAGCCGTGGCTCGCTATGTGTGCGCCATGGCCGAACAGGAAGGCCAACCAAAGCTCGACGTTGACGAGGTGAGGCTCATTGCCGAGGCCGATCTGGATTTCCAGGAAAACAACCTGTAGGGTGATGCACTCAATATTTATATACGCACGCGCATGAATATCCAAGACCTCTACCGTCTCTACCAGCAGCACCCCTGCATCACCACCGATAGCCGCCAATGCCCCGAAGGAAGCATCTTCCTGGCGCTGAAGGGCGAGAGCTTCGACGGCAACCAGTTTGCTGCGCAGGCGCTGCAAAAGGGTTGCGCCTACGCCATCGTGGAAAAGCCCGAAGGTGGCACTGAGGGCATCAGCGGTCAATACATCTATGTGGACGACACACTGCAGACCTATAAGGACCTGGCCCGCGAGCACCGCCGACAGTTTAACATCCCCGTCATCGCCATCACCGGCACCAACGGTAAGACAACGACGAAGGAGCTGGTGAAGGCCGTGCTCAGCGAAAAATACAACGTGCTGGCCACCGAGGGCAACTTCAACAACGACGTGGGTGTGCCCAAGACGCTCTTCCGTCTGCGCCCCGAGCACGAGATTGCCATCATCGAGATGGGGGCCAGCCACCCCGGCGACATCAAGACGCTGGCCGAGACCGCCGAGCCCACCTGCGGACTCATCACCAACGTGGGCTGCGCCCACCTGCAGGGATTCGGCAGCTTCGAGGGCGTGAAGAAGACGAAGGGCGAACTCTACGACTTCCTCATTCAGCACCATGCCGACGGCCCCATCTTCATCAATGCCGACAGCGACGACCTGGTGGATATGATTGGCGACGAGGAGGACATCTGGCTCACGCCCTACAGCGCCGACCCCGAAAAGCAGTATGTCTGCATCTCGGCCGAGGTGGTAAGCTGCGACCCGCTGCTGAAGATTCGCTGGCGCCGCCCACTGATGGAGCTGGAAGAAACCGGGGCCTCGCAGAAGTGGCACAAGGTGCAGACCTACCTTATTGGAGCCTACAACATCTACAATCTGCTCGCGGCCATCGCCGTGGGCATCAACTTCGGCGTCGACCGCAAGGCCATCTGCCACGCTTTGGAGAGCTACGTGCCCACCAACAGCCGCTCGCAGCTGGTGCAGACACCGCACAACCGCCTCATCGTCGACGCCTACAACGCCAACCCTTCGAGCATGATGGCGGCGCTGGAGAACTTCCAGCAAGTGGCCACCCTTGAGGGCGAAGAGAAAATGCTCATCCTTGGCGACATGCGCGAACTGGGAGCCGCCAGCGCCGACGAGCACCAGAAAATTGTAGATTTACTGAAGGTGACGGGCCTGCAGCGCGTGTGGCTGGTAGGCTCGGAGTTTGGCCGCACCCAAAGCAACTTCCGCAAATTCAAAGATGCCGACGAAGTGAAAGCCGAGCTGCAAATCAACCAACCCACGGGACGCCTCATCCTGATAAAGGGAAGCAACGGCACACACCTCTACGAACTGCCTCCGCTACTGTGACACCACAGCACGGGGGCAGTTTCCGTTATACGCAGGCGAAGGCCTCCCATCTTGATACATCAGAGAAACGCGGTTTATTTAGAAAATAATTGCAAGAAAAATGCAATGTTTCGGTTTTTTTAATTAATTTTGCAAACAAATTGCACAATCAACTAATTAAAAATAATCTTATGCAAAAGAGACTCTTTCTAATGGTTGCCATGCTGCTCATGCTAACGCTGGGCGCTATGGCACAAGTCACCACGTCGAGCATGGCGGGCAAGGTGACGCTCGAAGGCTCTGACGATGAAATCATCGGCGCCACAGTGGTGGCCGTGCACGAGCCGTCGGGAACACGCTACACTGCCGTGACCAACGTGAAGGGTATGTTTGCCATCCAGGGCATGCGCTCGGGAGGGCCGTACAACGTCACCGTGAGCTATATCGGCCACCAGACGAAAACCTTCCGCAACATTACGCTGCAGCTGGCCGAGACCTACAACCTGCCCGTGTGGCTCAGCGAGAACGTGAACGACATTGCTGAGGTGGTGGTCACTGGCAACGCTTCGAAATTCGCACAGGAGAAGACGGGCGCCTCGACCAACATCAACAATCAGCAGATTATCAACATCCCAACGGTGAACCGAAACATCACCGACGTGACGCGCCTCTCGCCCTATGGCGGCAATGGCATGAGCTTCGCCGGTACCGACGGACGTCTGGGTAACTTCACGGTGGATGGTGCCAACTTCAACAACAATTTCGGTCTTTCCAGCGGACTGCCCGGCGGCGGCACCCCCATCTCCATCGATGCCATCGAGGAGATGCAGGTGGTGATCTCGCCCTACGACGTGCGCCAGACCAACTTCATCGGCGGTGGCGTCAATGCCATCACCAAGAGCGGTACAAACACCGTCAAGGGCAGCGCCTACATCTACTACAAGAACGAGAACATGCAGGGTGACGCCATCGACCGCGAGCAGATTTCAGGCGCTCGCGAAAAGGACCAAAACACCATCTATGGCTTCACGCTTGGCGGTCCCATCATCAAGAACAAGCTCTTCTTCTTTGTGAACGGCGAGATGGAGAAGACTCCGAAGGTGGTGACCCGCTGGCGTACCAGCGAGGACGGCGTAGCCGACCCCGACAGATACATCTCACGCACCACCTATACCGACATGGAGACGGTGTCGAACTTCGTGCGCAGCCGCTACGGCTACGATACCGGCTCGTGGACCAACTTCCCTGCCGAGGACAGCAACAAGAAGATTCTGGCCCGTTTGGATTGGAACATCACCGACAAGCACCACCTGGCACTGCGCTATAATTACACCAAGAACATGGACTGGCGCACACCTAACGCCTCGTCGATGGACGGTGGCCCGCGCAAGGCCAACGCTCGAGTGTCGAAGTCGTCGATGGCCTTTGCCAACTCCTTCTATTCGCAGGACAACGAGGTGCATTCATGGTCGGTAGACTTGAACAGCCGATTCTCCAACAGTCTGTCGAACCAGTTCTTGGTCACCTACTCCAAGCTCGACGACGTGCGCGGCAGCAATTCCTCGGAGTTCCCCTTCATCGAAATCTTGAAGGACGACGACAACTACATGTCGCTGGGCTACGAGCTCTTCACCTGGAACAACGGTGTGCACAACACGGTGTGGAATGCCAAGGATGACATTACCTATTACTATGGCAAGCACAAAATTATGGGTGGTCTGAGCTTTGAGCACCAGATGGCCGACAACGCCTATCAGCGCAACGGAACGGGCTACTTCCGCTTCAACAGCCTCGACGACTTCCTCAGCGGAGCAGCACCCGAAACGGTGTGCCTCACCTACGGTTACGGCGGCGAGACCAACCCCGCTGCGCGCGTCACTTATAACAAGGCCAGCGCCTACGTCCAGGACGAGTGGAACGCTACCGACAAGCTGAAACTCACCTACGGTCTGCGCGTCGACGGACTCTTCTTCGACAATGGCGACCTGATGACCAACAATGCCATCAAAAACCTCGATTATGACGGACGCCACATCGACACCGGCAAATGGCCCGATTCCAACTTCACCCTCTCACCCCGCGTGGGCTTCACCTACGATGTCTTTGGCAACAAGTCGCTGAAGGTGCGTGGTGGTACCGGTCTCTTCTCGGGCCGTCTCCCATTGGTGTTCCTCACCAATATGCCCACCAACGGCGGTATGGTGCAGTATCAGGCACAGATCACCGCCACCGATGCCTCCTATAAGAAACTCCCCGCTGCCGTGAAGGCTAAGTACGCCAACATCAGCGAAGTGATGCAGCAGTTCAGCCAGGCCAATGGAGGCATTACCACCAGCATCACCCAATTGCAGCAGAGGCTTTTCGACATGGGCTTCCCGAAGACAGTGAGACCCGAGGACGGCACCGTGCCCAGCACCATCTCTGCTGTGAGCAGCGACTTCAAGATGCCGCAGGTGTGGAAATCGTCACTGGCCGTCGACTACCGCTTCCCCATCAGCTTCCCCCTCAACATCACGGGCGAATTCATCTTCAACAAAACTGTGAACGCTGTCTATATCTCCGACTGGGCCACGCCCAACGTGGGTGGCTTTGCCCGCTTCAATGGCATAGACAACCGTCCCATTTATCCTGAGGGATACCGCACCAACACCAAGGCCTTCGTGCTGGAAAACACTGCCAAGGGCTACGGATGGAGCGCCAACGTGACGCTGACGGCTCAGCCCACAGAGCGCATCAGCCTGATGGCTGCCTACACACACACGGTGAACAAGGAGCTGACGGGCATGCCTGGCAACGATGCCGAATCGGCATTCTATTATGTGCCCACCATCGAGGGACCAAACAACATCAAGCTGCACAACTCGATGTGGGTCACCCCCGACCGCTTCGTGGCCAGCGCCACCATTCACGACAAGTGCCACAACCACTACTCCTTCATCTACGAGACCTGGCGCGGAGGCTATAACACCTCCTACATCATGGCCAACGACATGAACGCCGACTCGTACAACTACGACCTCATCTATGTACCTACCGACCAGCAGGTGGCCAGCAGGGAGTTCCGCTTCGTCAGTACCGACGATGCCGTGCGTTTCCTCGACTTCGTGCACCACAACAGCTACCTGAAGAAACATCAGGGCGAATATGCCGAGGCTTATAGCGCCTACAGCCCATGGGTACACCGCCTGGACTTCGGCTACAAGCACGACTTCTGCGTAAACGTGGGCAACACCTCGCACGATTTGCAGCTGAGCTTCGACATGAAGAACGTGCTCAACTTCTTCAAGTCGAGCTGGGGCGTAAGCAAGATTGCCAACCTCGACTACAGCACCAACCCCAACAACAGCGGACAGTACTCGGCCATCTTGAAGTACGAGGGCGTGGATGCCTATGGTTACGCCACCTTCTCCACCCCCAAGACTGTCGACGGCAACGCCAAGGAGTGGCAGAGCTACCACTCGCTCGGACAGTGCTGGTATGCCAGCGTGGGCGTGAAATACATGTTTGAAGGAAAGAAGCGCAACGACTGCGGATGCAACAACGACGGCGACACCAAGGAGAAAACCGTGTACGTGAAGGACAACCGCGAGCTGAACCGCCTGAACGACGAAATCAACCGTCTGCGCGCCCAGGTCACCGACCTGAAGAACCGCAAGCCCGAGAAGGAAATCGTCACCGTCGACAACAGCCGCGTGGTCACCTTCCCCTATCTGGTCAACTTCGCCGTAAACAACACCTCCGTGGAGAACCGCGACAAAGTGAACCTGGAGTCCATCGCCAAGATGATCAAGAGCACGCCCGAGAAGAAATACAACGTCATCGGCTACGCCGACAAGCAGACCGGTACGCCCGAAGGCAACGCCAAGCTGGCCAGCGAGCGCGCACAGAATGTCTACGACATACTCATCAATCAGTATGGCGTGCCTGCCAAGCAGCTCGTGAAGGATTCGAAGGGCGGCGTCGACTACATGTACATGAACGACGAGCAGCTCTCGCGTTCCGTCATCATCACCGAAGTGAAGTAACCTAATTTATTGACGATTATGAACAAGATATTGAAATATTTCTGTGCAGGTCTGCTGTGCTGCAACATCGTTGCAGCCCTCACAGCCTGCTCCGACGATAACGACCCAACCTATCTCGACGAGATTCGCGTGTCGTCATCCTACGTGGCCATACCGCAGAATGGCGGCTCCACCACCATCACCCTCACCACTACAGGCCAATGGATCTTCGAAAACCAGATGTGGATTGTCGGAAAGGACACCACGATTGCCCCCACCCCACAGTGGCTCACCGTCAGCGCCGTCAGCGGTGCAGCCGGACAGACCCAGCTCACATTCTCGGCCGAGGGAACACTCGACGGACGCACCTGCGAGCTGATTATCAACTCGGGCAATAAGGGGCAGCGAATCAACGTCATTCAGGGACTCTCAACCGTTTCTGAGGTTTCAGTGGCCGAGGTGATGGCCGGACCCGAGAAGACCTATCGCGTCACAGGTACCGTCACACGCATTGCCAACACCACCTACGGCAACTGGTACATGAACGACGGCACAAGCGACACCGACCTCTACATCTACGGCACACTCGACAAGGCGGGCAAGGCCGGTGCCAATAACTCCATCGACGCTTGGGGTATCGATGTGGGCGACGAGATTACCATCGAAGGTCCCAAGCAACTGTATAACGGCACCGTAGAGCTGGTGAACGTCACCGTCATCAACATCAACAAGTCGCTCATCAAGGTCGACGCACTCTCAACCACCGACCCGCTGCCCGCCGAGGGTGGCGAGGTGACGGCCACCATTAGTTGCAAGGGCGACGGCATCAGCGTTGTCATCCCCGACGAGGCCAAGGACTGGATCTCCATCTCAGCACTCAACGGCAGCGACATCTCCTTCCGCGTGCTGCCCAACAGTGGAGACTACCGCAAGGCCACCATCACCTTCATCACCTACAGCGACGGCAAGCAGTACACCGCACAGGCCACCATCGCCCAGCAAGCCAAGGCCGACGCTCCTGGCTCCGAGGCTAAGCCTTTCACCGTGGCCGAAGCCATCGCCAAGTGCATCGAGCAGGGCAGTACCGCCAGCGACCAGACGTTCTATGCCAAGGGCATCATCAGCAGCATCAAGGAGGTCAGCACCAGCTATGGCAACGCCACGTTCAACATCAGCGACAACGGGCAGGACGTGAACGCCCTCACCTGCTTCCGCGCCAAGTACGTGGGTAACGAGGCCTTCACAGCCGAGGACCAGATTGCCGTTGGCGACGAGGTGGTGGTTTGCGGCAAGCTGGTGAACTACACCGACAAGGACGGTAATACCACGCCCGAATTTACGCAGGGCTGCTACATCGTCAAGCTGAAGAAGGGTGGCTCATCAGGCGGCACCGCCGGTACGCTGGCACAGCCCTTCACACCCGCCGAGGCCAACGCCTTCTGCCAGTCGCTGGGCGAGGGCAACACCTCCGACACCGACTACTACGTAAAGGGAAAGATCATCGAGATCACCGACAACAACCAGTTCGGCACGCAGTATGGCAACTGCACCTTCTACATCTCGACCGACGGCACCGACAGCGCCGAAAAGTTCTATGTCTTCCGCACCCTCTACCTGGGCAACGTGAAATACACCGACGACAGCTGGCTCAAACCCAAGGCTGGCGACGAGGTCATCGTCTGTGGCAAGTTCACCCTCTACAAAGACAAGAACGGCAACCTGGTGCCCGAAACCTCGGCCAACAACAGCTACATCTACTCCCTCAACGGGAAGACAAACTAGGGATTCCTCTTTCCCCCATCCTCTCCAATCCGGATTGCCTTGGCAGTCCGGATTTTTTTGTTTTTTTGAATTAATTCTTGATGGTTGCGCAGCCCTTATCCGGGGAATGGCTGCGCATTGTTCTTGTAATATATGGAAATAATATATTTTAACATTATGCAGGATGAAAATATAAGGGAAAAAATTCGTAAATAAAAAATAATTTACTACTTTTGCGGCCTAATTTAGCAACACTAACAATTTAACCACTATGTATTGGACACTTGAACTGGCTTCAAAACTGGAAGACGCACCTTGGCCCGCCACCAAGGAAGAATTAATAGACTATGCCATTCGCTCCGGGTCGCCCCTCGAAGTGCTGGAAAACCTGCAAGAAATAGAAGACGAGGGCGACATCTACGAAAGCATCGAAGACATCTGGCCCGACTATCCCACCAAGGAAGATTTCTTGTTCAACGAGGATGAGTATTAAGCCTTAGGTTTTTTCTAGATTAAGCGAGACAAGCAAAATTCAACTGCTTGTCTCGCTAGTTTTTTATAACCGCAAGTCATACGTCAACAACGCTTCGGACACGCAGAAATTCTTCAAACTACGTCGTGGTTTTTATAAACTACGACGTAGTTTATAAAAACTGCGTCACGGTTTATATAGACCGCGTCGCAGTTTAAACAAATTAAAGACCGTTCAACACATTTACACATGCCATAGCCACGGTTGTCTTGATGGTCTTATAAGTCTTTGACTGCCCCGTCAATGTGACGAGGACGAGCAGAAAGGCTACGGGTAGGCGAGCTATGCTCGGGAATGCGGTAATGACGGTTTGCTTCATTGTTCTTATTATTGTTTATTTTAAGAGTTTTTCTACAGCCTCGCGCAAAGCCTCCAGATCGTAGGGCTTGTATTCTTCAGGCTGACGATTGCCTTGCGGGTCGAAGAGGAAATAGGTGGGGTAGTGTTTAACGCCAAGATATTCTTCGACAGCGGCTTGCTGGGCAATGGGCAGATTGTAGTGGATACTGTTCTCGCCTGTCAGCTTATATTCACCGATGACGCTGCGCCAGGCATCGTCGCTCGAATTGTTGCATAGATAGAGATAGGTGACGGGCAGGCCATTAAGGGCTTCGTGTATCGGCTTCGCATAATGCTTTAGATTCGATTTGCAGGGGACGCACCAAGTGCCCCAGATGTCAAGATAGACCACCCGACCCCGATATGGCTCCAGAATTTTTCCGAGGATTTCCTTCCCGTCGGTTAGCCCTTCAAGCGGCTCATTGGGCATCAGGCATCCGTTGCCTCGTTGAAGCTTAGCAGCCAAGGTGGCAAAATAGTCGCTTCGCTGCTCAATGCGCTGGCGATAGTAAGGATTATCAACGACCTCTTTCATCACCTTACGGAGCGCATCCGAAAGTGGGGCGTGTTTATTCTCCAACTGTGCGTTGATGGCAATGGCTTGCGACAAGTCTTTCAGCTCATCACTCAAGCTGAGACTGTCTATCCGGCCTAAGTTCTGCAGCAGGACGCGCTCTTCTGGTTCCGATGACTTGATGGTCTGCATCAACAGGGAACCTTTGGCAAACATCTGCTCTATCATAGTTGTAAAGGGATGGTCAGTCAGCAGCGAGTCGGGTGTGCCGCTTTCCGTCTTCGCCCGATAGTCGTTCATCTGCTGCCGAAGTGTGCGTAGGCTGTCCATATAAGCCACACCCATCTTTCCTTTTTCCTCCACGATGTCGATAGCTGCTTCTATATAATCGAAGGAGTATGCACTATGCTGACGTGGGCGCAACAGCTCTGTCGTGTAGTTGTCGAGCGTATAGCCCAACGAATTCTGTACAAGGGTATAGGGCTTTGCCATATCGTCGAACACATTCTCACGAAGCCACTGCCAGAGCAGTCCGTCCTCATTCTTTCGAATGTCAGGATTGGCATAGCGGCGCTGCACCAGCGAATTGGCCGCTCCCATCTTCCAATGCCAACGGCTCAACTGACGATAGCGTTTTGAGAGCATCGGGGAGGACTGTTCCATCTTCGTCCACACAGCCTGCACTTGCTGCATATCCTTGTTGACGGCCTCCAAGAGTTCTGCATCCGTCTTATTTTCAAAGTCCGAACGTCTAACATTGTAATATGGTGTGCCGTGCGCCTGAAGTTCGTTCGAGAGACGGGCATCACGTCCCATCACGTAAGTCCGTCCCGTGGCGCCGTCCATCAGTATGTAATAGGTGTTGCCAGGTGTCAGAATCAGTTCGGCCCACAGAAGGGACACCTCACACGTATTGGCCAGCTCTATGGTGAATTCGAAACGTCCTGAACTGTCGCGGTCTATGTTGCGTTCATCGTCGAATATGGTCTGCAACGGATCTGGTATATGCAGCTTCGCGCGGTCTTCGTGGTCCTTGGGCACGTTCGTGAGCCTTCCGCGTAGTATTGCTTTTCCACCCTGATAGCCATTATCGACAAAGTCGCTTTCGTCTTTGATTGGATAGTCAGGTAGTGTTCGTTCTGTCAGTTTCGTCACCCGATGCTTCTTCTTATTGATTTTGAGAACGCCATCCTTCAGCTTCAGGTCTAGCCGTTCGCAGCCATTCACCAGTACGAAGTTGCCTTTAACTGTATCGACCTTGGCATAGTTCCAATATTCACAGTCATAAACAGCATACTCATCGAATAGTCCGACAATCCATTCGCCTGTTGCCTCGTCCCTCAGACAGAGGTCGAGGCCAGATTTCACTTGCGCCTGCCCCGACAATGTAACGAGGGCGAGCAGTGCGGTAATGATGATTTTCTTGTTCATTATTCTTTGTTTTATACGTTTTGTGCTGCGAAGTTACAAAAAGGCGCACAAATAAACCCTCGGCAAGCCCGAAAAACGGGTGCCGAGAGTGAAAGTCTTTACCCAGGTAAAGAGTATTTGCGAATTTTGTGGCAAATCTTTGCCGAAAGTGATGTTTTTGCGGGTTTTGCTGATGGTTTTGGCGGTGACATTGAGGAACGAAGCGATGTCTTGCAAGTCGAAGTGATCCCTCACTGGCGAGAGGGATGTTTCGTTTTGGCGAGATGGTGTCAGGTTTTCAATTCAGTAACCTTATGTTTATTTGATTTTTTCTTTTAACCGATTCAGTTCGTTGTTCATATTATATAAGCCGCTGATGCGGAGGTCATCGCGGACGCGGCGACAGTCGGGGGTGATGGTCTCGTAGTGGGGGATGCCGTTGAATCGGAACAGCTCCTGCAGAAGGGCGAAGTCGGCATTGCTGACGCAGACCGTCTCCTCGTCGGCCACATATTTATGATAGGCGTCGCTGCCACTAGGAATCCGCTCGCCTGCGATGAATACGAGCTTCATGTCGTTGCGCTTGGCCACTTCGGCACGCTGGTTCTTGCTGTTCTGTATGGCAGCGCGACAGGGACCGCAGCCAATGCCCCAGAAGTCGATGACGAGGAAGCGGCCAGGATATTTGGCACAAAGCGAGCGGATGAGGTCGGCAGAAGCGTTGTCGGTAGGCAGGGGCGTGGTGAGTTCCGTCTGCGACATCTTAGCAGCATAGAACGCCTCCACCTTCTGGTGAATGTAGGGATGAGAGAATTCATCCAGATAGAGAGGCATCATCCTGCCTGGTGTCTGAATGGTGGCTGCTACCTCTTCGTGTCCAACAACAGTCTGCGTCGTGTCGGCAAGGATTTTGGTAATGGCAGCCTCAATGCCGCGCCAAGTGTTGAACGAACTGGTCATCTCCTTAAAGATGCACATTTGTGCCATGAAGTTATCTCCTTCGCTCCCCATCAGCTCGCGGTAGGCCAAAATACCGTTCGTCAGAATCTTCTTGCCATTTTCCACATTGCTCTCATATCCGCCATACTCGTCGAGAAGCCCATCATACTGACGACTCCTGATAGGCTCGGAAAACTGAATACGGTTAATCGTGATGGGGTATTGGTTGCAGGTCAGCAGCAGGGGATTATCGAAATCCACACGATGCAACGCTTGGTAGTTCTCCATCTTGTGCAACCCTTCCCATTCCACGCTGTCGAGAATCACCTGACGGTTGCCGTCGTCGTGCTGCTCATATTTCATGAAGGTTCCCTTATGATACATTGCGTAGTCCATCACGGCGAGCTATGCTCGGGAATGCGGTGATGATGGTTTGCTTGTTCATTGTTTGTTTCTTTTTATGCCTATATATTATACACGTCGATTTCGTGGAAATATCACAGCTGAGGCGTTAAAATATCATAATTGTTGGGAACAATAGATGCGTGAACGTCTCGTAACTGTTATAAGAAATCGTCTGTTCATCACATTTCCATACTGAATATCCCAAAAATTTGGCGTTGTCGGCAACTATCCGTACCTTTGCAGCGTCAAACGATGGAGACCGAAGGTTAATCTAGAAAAAAAGATGGAAACAGAAAGAACAGATGCAAGAATGGCCGAGTCGCAACAGATGTCGACAAAGTCAATCTTATTGCGCCCTTGGCTGGAGAGTGATGCCGAGACGCTGTTTAAATACGCCAGTGACCCGGAAGTAGGACCACGTGCCGGATGGCCACCACATAAGTCGGTGGAAGAGAGTCTGGAGATTATCCGAACTGTCTTCAACGCAGAAGGGATGTGGGCGGTAACATGGAAAGAGTCGGGTGAGGCCATTGGGTGTGTAGGCTACCTCCCGGCATCCGCATCGAACCTGAAGATTGCCGAAGATCATGCGGAGGTGGGTTATTGGATAGCCCGTCCGTTTTGGGGCAGAGGCATCTGTACGGAAGCACTTCAAATGGTCATCGACTATTGTTTCGAAGAAAAGGGCTTCACAATGCTTTGGGGCGACTACTTTCCATCAAACCCAGCGTCTGGTCGTGTGATGGAGAAATGCGGATTCGTTGACACTGGCGAGGAAACACTCTGCCCCAATTTGGAAGTTGGCTCAGACCGTCCAGTAAGAGTAATGCAATTAAAACGCAACTAGAAAACATGTTACGTATATTCCTCATCGTCATTGCACTTATATCCACCATCATTGTGGATGCCCAAAAAGTCACCAAGGTCTTCACACCCGATATCCAGTTGTCGTACGATGACTATCGCAAGTACAACTTCAGTAAGAATGCTGAATTGCTATAATGAAACAATACAGATTCGTTAAGAGCTCATTGCTTGATAAAATGCGGATAATCTGGTTCTCCTAAAGTTGGTTCGTATGTAAATCCTTCGTAGCTGAATGCATTGAGATCTTCAGGATTGGTGATTCGTTTCTCAAGGATGAATCGCGTCATGGCTCCGCGGCAGGTCTTTGCCCATACCGCCTGGATCTTCAATTCGTTTCCCTTACGTACATAGAACAACGGCTGAATGATACGGACCTCTTGACGGACGCGCTGCCAGTCGAAAAGATGCTGGTATTCTTCTGTGGCAAGATGTATCAGGATGCCGTCGTCTGCTTTCACGGCTTCAATCAGCATGTCTGTCAGGCGGCTCTTCCAGAAACCAAACATGTTCTGCCCCTCTCCGCTTGGAAGTTCCACATTCCCCTCCATCCTATACGGAAGAATGGCATCCAAAGGACGAAGCAAGCCATAGAGGAAAGAGGTGATCCATAGCTTCCCCTGTGAATAATTGAGGTCGTCAACAGTCAGCGTCTCAGCTTTCAAATGCTTGTAAGCCTGACCATGATATGCCAAGATGGCAGGCAGCTTGGGCTTATCCTCAAAAAACTGCATAAATCTCAACCTGTTCTGGGCAGCAATCTGAAGGCTACAGCCCAACATTTCGGCAATTGTCTCCGCAGGATATTGAGCCATATCCTTTGCAAAAGCCTGTGCCTCATTCTGGAAACAAGGCGTTGATAGAGCTATAGAACTTAGCTTTTCATTCGATTTCATCCCATGTTTCTCACGCTCTGCAGAGCAAACAAGTTGACTCTGCTCTTGCTTTATCGAAACATTCATTATCTTTGCGGAAGCGAGTATGATCTGCATATTTAATCCTTTTTTAAAGTCGTAGAGGCTATCATAAGCCTATTCTCTTAAACTTTGTTGCAAAATTAGTCAATTCGTCGCTTTTTTGCTAACTTTGCACCGTAGATTTATGATAGTTTATGAAGAAAAGCAGTTTGTATATCGGAAAGTTATAAATGCTTTACGCAAGGGGAATGCGCCTTCCATAATTTTGGTAACGATTTTTTGAAAAACGGTAACGACTTTTGAAAAAATCTCGTACGAGATTTTTTACCAGCCCATCATGCCAGAAAATAAAGGAAAGAAATTATGGGAAATTATGATTTATTCTTGCTGCCACCAGATAAATATCCCTTAATTTCCCATAATTTCTTTCAAAAAATCGATTTTGGTTTACGCGCGGCATGCGATTTCACTCAGGAAAAGCATATAGTAGATACTGCATGTTGCGCTCGGTAGGATAGTTGGTGAGTTGGCCAGAGCGGGTGACAAACGACAGGATGCCGTTATAAAGACCATTGCCAAATGTGTATTGACCACCGTAGATGTTGATATAGTGAATGCGGCGGGCATCATAGTTCAGAAGGCGCTCAACGTCGTTGACGGGCATGCCGTCGATGAGCACCAGAGAAGGCAATGAGGTATTGAAGACTTCCTGCTCTTTACGGACAAGCAGCCGCGGCACTCCATTGATTTTCGTGTTTTTGACGCAAATCACATATTCAAGGAGCACCTCCCTGACCGTGAGGAACTGGCGGTACTCGTCGAGATTATAGGATAGATCGGGCTTGGTGCCAAAGACGGTATCGTCATAGTCTAACATTGAACGTTCTTCGGCGAGCGAAGCGGCTGAGCCGAGCGGAGCGTTGGATAATGAACGTTGGCGGCGCTGCATCGCAATAGAGCGGGCTTCCACCTCGATGCGATTATAATGGAACTCGAGATGCGGGAGTGTCTTAGGGATAAATGCAGCAAACGGACTTATCAACTCGATAGGCAAACTCTCGTCGGTGGATGAGAGGGCAGAGAGAACCAACGGCAGCTTGCCATGAAGGCCGAAGGTGTAGAAGACGGCAATGGAGTCGTTGACCATCTTCCCCTCAAAAAAGTGTATCTGCTTCCCTATGATGCTCAAAGAAGGACGAATCTGGCTGGCAATGAAAGTTTGGCCTTCATGGACGTTCTTCACACGCGCCCGGATGATATGGCCTTCGATTTCGGGCTCCTGCAGGCTCTCCCCCAGCAGGCTCTCCCCCAGCAGACCCACCCCCTGCCCCTCCCTGAAGAGAGAAGAAGACCCACCCCCTGCCCCTCCCTTGTAGGGAGGGGAGTATATAGACTTGCTATCGGAGGGCTTACAGTCGTTTGTGGAGTCAGCAGAACTATCTACTCCCCTCCCTACAAGGGAGGGGCTGGGGGAGGGTCTGCTGGGGGAGGGACTGCTGGTGGGGGCTTCCACCCATTCAATATCGTCGTCCACACTCTTGCGAAGGGGATTGATGACGGCAACATACTGTTGAGACACTTGAGCGTCGCTGCGCGTGTAGGCCGACAACAGATAGTAGCCGCTATGGAGGTCGGAAGGCAGTTCTATCAAGCCCTGTCCAGCTCCCCCTTTAAGCTCCACCATCACGCCAGCCACCAGTCCATGCGTATCACACAGTTCGGCGTAGGCTATCAAGGCATTGTCGGCAGTAATGCTGACCTTCATCGCCTCGCCGGCAACATACCATGCGCGGTCGGTCTCAACGTTTGCAGCAAAGCCGCTTAGGGCGAGCACCATCGCAGCTGCAAGTGATATTATTCTTTTCATCTTCAATATTCAATAATCCAAAAATCTGGTTTTTCTGCTTTCGCACCCCATAACCTGACATCGAGTTGAAAGTCGTATGCCCATGCCGTGCGCAACTTCCCCCCAGGCCTATCTCTTTCATCTACCCATTCACACAGGTACATGCCTTGGTCCACCGCCATTCGGTAGCAATCCAGTTCGCTACAGTCTTTGAGCCAGATGCGGGCGTCTTTTTTTACAGGATGGTAGATAGAGAAATCCACGGCTCTGAGGAAGAACCTGTGTTCGCTTGTGTTTAACGAGCATCCCACGAATCCAATCACGCGCTTGTGCGACGTGAGACAATGGATATTGGTGGGCAGGGCCGACGGTAGCGGCGTGAACAGGCCGCCCATCTCCGAGCTTGCCTGATGCCGTGCAAGCTCATATTCGTACTCGGCCTTTGAGATGGCCCGTTGCTGTATCAGACCGCTATAGTTGTAATACATACGCTCGTCGATACGGCTAATGTCGTAGAGTTTGAGGTTGCGGATGTGCTGCCCTTCGTAATTCAGGCTCGACCCAACCAGGATCTCCGAACTTGTCGCATTCTTCCATCCACGCGTTGGGAACTGGTGGGGATCGAAGACGGGTGACGACGTTTTTGTGTCGAAATAGATGACGGTGGTGTAGTCGGGATGCACTTCCCATGTCTCAACGTATGTCCATGAGTAGTAATTCGCCTTGTCGGGATTGAGAGGAGCATCGGGCGTAACGAACACGTCGATGTCACTCTCCGGTGTGCTCTGCACCACGTCCACATCGGCTATCTTCTCTGTAGGAAGAGGTTTCTGAGGTTCCGATTCGTAGACCTCCCCGTCGGTCTCGATATGTAAATAATACTCCACATCGGGGGCGAGGGCGTCAATCCAGCAAGCGTAATAATCATCGGTTGCCTGCGCTATATATTCCGAGCCGTCGCTCCCGCGCACAGCGACTTTTGCCCCCGTCACCATCTGGGGGTTATAGGAAGTGTTGACGGGCTGCGTGCGCGACAAGATGAACTTATTTAATTGGGAAGAGCAAATCGAACCTTCAACAACGAGCAAGTCGGAATCCTCCGACGGGATGTCTGCCTCGTATTCTTCAATACAACCCGACAGGAAGCTTACGCCCACCACAAAGCATAACAATGAAAGTATCTTCATATTTAGTTGAATCGAATGTTAAGTGAAACAAAAGGAATGGCAGTGCCAAACACCGACAACTTATACCCTTTCACCCTACTCCCTTCGTTGACATAATAGATGGTATAGGCATTTCTGCGTGCAAGGGCATTGTAGACACCTAAAGAGAACGACGTGTGAAGGAAGCTCGTCAGCCGATGGGTCGGCTCAATGTTGAACGCCAGGTCCAGGCGCATATAGTCGGGAATACGATAGGTGTTGCGGTCGGTATAGTACGGCCTGTATTTCTTGTTATATGAGTCGTAATACTGTCCGGCTGGCAACGTCGTCGGTCGACCTGTGGCATAATTGAAATTGCTCGAAAGGCTATACCGCTCGGTAAACTTGTAGTTCACCACAGCCTTTACCTCGTGAGGCCTGTCGTATTCCGTGGGGTACCAGTCGCCGTTGTTCAAAGGTATTGACACGCGCTCGTCGTCTTGACGGACCAAAGAGCGCGAGAAGGTGTAACTCACCCATCCATTCATCTTTCCTATCGGTTTCTTTGCCTGCAGTTCTATGCCGTATGCCCGCCCCTTGGTCGAGATGACGTCGGTCTCAAGGTGGTGGTTCATCAGCAGGACTGCGGAACTGCGATAATTCAGATAGTCGCTGATATGCTTGTAGTAAGCCTCGGCCGAGAACTCGTAGGCTTTGTTGGCAGTCTCATGATAGATGCCAGCAGCCAACTGCCAACCGCTCTGGGGCTTGATGTTAAGGTCGGAAAGCTTCCAGATATCAGTAGGCGACATAATCAGCGTGTTCGACACTTTGTGGATATACTGGTGCATGGTGTTGAATCCGGCCTTCAACGAGAGGTTCTCCTGCAGCGTATAGCGGGCCGACAGGCGTAGCTCGGGAGCGTGATAGGTCTTGATGACGCCCGTTTCATGACGCGTCTCCAACAGCGTACCCTCGGCTGGCAGCTCACCGTCGTGATAATAATTCACGTCGCGAGGACCAAGTGCATTGAACATGGAATAGCGCAAACCGGCAGCCACCGACAGCTTTTCGGTGAGCGAGCGGTCGTAGTCGATATAGGCGGCGCTCTCCAACGCCTTTTCCCTCTGCAACTGGTCGGTCGTTACGCACGACAGCTCACCCACCGGCTCATACTTGCCAGCCTGCACATTGTAGTGCTGCATGGAAAGTCCGTATGAGAGGGTCTGCGCTTCGGAAAGACGTTGACGGATGTGCAGCTTACCCCACAGCTGGTCGATGCTGAAACTCAATCGGGCAGCCTCGGTAGCAATGTTCCTGTCCTCATTGAAATAGCCGTAGTGGTCGAGTCCGGCAGAAAAAGTAGCCGTCACTTTCTCATTCAGGATAGAGCGCCACTCTGCCGAGAGGTTGCGGTTTTGATACCCATAATTATCTTTCGAGCTGAACGAGAACTTGTCGTTACTCCAATAGCCATAAAGCTTGAAGCGGTGCATGTCGTTGATTTTCCACGTCAGCACGCCACCCACATCCTGGAAGTTTGCGCTGCCGTTTTTGTAGCCACTCTTCTCGGGCAGCTTCTTCAGAATCCAGTCGCTATAAGTGGTACGACCATTCAACAGCAGCGACACCCGCTCCTTAACAATGGGCAGCTCGATATTCGCCTTGCTGGTAAGCGCACCAATACTGGCCTGACCGGTAAGCTTCTGCATATTCGCCTCCTTCGAAGCCACTTTCAGCACGCTGCTTATCCTGCCTCCATATTCTACAGGAATACTCGACTTGAACAGCTCTACGTCCTCTACCGCATCCGAATTGAACGAGGTGAAGAGCCCGAACAGGTGCGACGGATTATACACCGTTCCTCCATTCAGAAGGATGAGGTTCTGGTCGGTAGCACCTCCTCGCACGTTATAGCCGCTCGAGGCCTCGCCAACGGTAGTGACGCCTGGCAGGGTGAGCACTATCTTCATGATATCCGACTCGCCAAAGGCCGACGGGATATTCTTCAGCACCTGGGGCTTGAATTTCTCGGAACCAATCATCATATTGTTCACAGCCGACTGGCGCCCACCTACAACCACAATCTCGGCCAGTTCCTGGTCATCGGCAACACTTGCCTGTGCCTTCTGCACGCCCGGCACCACATAGACCTTTGTTCCTGTCGAACCCGTCACCGTAACCGTGTCGCTATCAAGGACAGGGATGCCAGTGATAAAAAGACCCTCCCCCGACCCCTCCCTAGAGGGAGAAGAAGACCCACCCCCATCCCCTCCCTTGTAGGGAGGGGCGCAATTAGACTTGCTATCAGAGGGCTTACTGTTGTTTGTGGAGTCAGCAGAACTATCTACTCCCCTCCCTCCAGGGAGGGGCCGGGGGAGGGTCTGGAGGGGCTGGGGGGTGGGTCTGCTTTCAACCAGCTTCACAAGGCTCATCTCACGCTCCTTCTTTGAAAAGGAAAGGTGGTTCTTCTTCGCGAACTGTTTAATTTGCTTGCTCTGCTCGGGGAATATTTTTGCCACATCCGAGGCACGCTTCACATGATGCATTTCGCCGTCTGCAGTGATGAGCGTATAAAGTTCTTCGGTACTAAGGGTCCTGAGGTATCTTCTTCCTCCAAAAGTACCTTCACGGCTAATCACTTTCCACACACTATGATAAAGACGGATGCCGTTGGTGCTTCCATCGCAAAGCAGCGACGCATATCGCGAGCCGTCCTCCGGATCGTGCACATATCTGTGACCATCCATCTCGAACCAGTCGACAAATTCCTGCTCGGGCAGACAAATCACCCTCCTCCCAGGAGGGAAAACAACAACACACTGCTTCAATTGGTCGAAACGCAGCTGCACATCGTCGTAAACCACGCCGTGATAGCTGATACGGCCTTTATACATATCAGTAGTGCCTTTATAGTAAGGCAGGTCGTGCCACAACGATATGGGATATTGAGGCTCAACGGCCCCCACATACAGGCGAGCGAAATCGGAAGCAGAGGAAAGGCTACGGGTAGGCTCGGGAATGAAATACTCCTGAGCTTTAGCATTCTGTATGACAATCAGCATACAGGCAATCAGCAACAAATACTTTTTCATGCGCCATCCATTCATTTACCGCCCAGCTTGTCTTTGGCGAGAAAAAGCTTCTGTTGGGCGTAGTCAATCACTGCCCCATATTTGTCGAGGAAGTCGGTGCCAAGCACGCCGTCGACCTGCTTGGCACGATTCTTACGGAACTCTGAGTTGATGTAGGAGATGTCCATCAGATACAAATCGTCTACCTTGATGTCCTGCCCATCGATTTGAAGGGTCGCCTCGGTCTTCACCAACGACGAACGGGAGCCGATGCCAGCCGCATAGTCGACGGTCTTTGATGCTTCGAGGCCGAATTTGCGCTTCTTCGACTTGTCAATCAGCGTTCCTCCGCCGCCCGTATCGACGAGGAACACGCACGGCGTTCCGTTGACATCTATCGTAACGGTGATGTGTCCTGTCCGCGTCTTTGTCAGTTCGAGCGTGGTATAGCCGTCGTCGAGTTGGGTGCTGTCGGCGTCGATTTCCACAGCATCTTCCACTGCCTCATCCACAACCTTAGGCTTGCCTCCTGAGCATCCAAGGCAGAAAACAGTGGCCAGTAGTATCAGGACTCGCTTCATTCTCCACTTATTTGATATTAAACGTCATGACGAAGGGATTGGCAAGCGTGAAGGGGTGCCAACGCTCGCTGCTCCGTCCGTTAGGATTGCCATACTTTACGAAGTTCGTCCAGCAGTCCATCACTTCATCTGCCAGTTTGTAGTCGGCCGCTGTCATGGGGCGCCAACTGCGATCGAGCGTGTGGAACATATACCACAGTTCGGCGGAATGGAAAGCCCCGTCGTGAGTGCCGGGCAGTTTGCGAGCGAAAAGATACTGATAGGCTGGGCGATGGTCGATGGAATCGCGCAAAAAGCAGAACTCATCAATCTGCTTGCCCATGGGGCGGATATCGTCGAGCGTGCAGCCAATCATATATTCGGCATCGGCCAGATGCTGGTTTCGGGCAGCATCGTCGAAGCTCTCCTTCAGCAAGATGCCGTCGATGTGTGGCCTGAAGAGACCCATGCCCTCGGCCTTGAAATGATTGAGCAGTTCCTCGGCCGATGCAGCACGCATCTTTTTCAGCGAGGTATAGCCAAACTTGTCCATAAACGTCTTTCCCGTCTCCTCGGCCTGCTGCTGTCCTGCTTCCGAGCCTGAAGACTCGCTGATGCCGCCACCGCTCTGGATGACCGCGTTACGGATGAGACCTTTAGACAACGGCGACGAAACCAGATTCTTGATGCTCGCAGCCCCCGCACTCTGTCCCAGGACGGTGATGTTGCTGGGGTCGCCGCCAAACTGAGTAATATTATCATGCACCCATTTCAGGGCGGCCACCTGGTCGTAGGTGCCATAGTTGCCCGACGTGCCATCCTGCGTCTCTGCCGACAGTTCTGGATGGGCGAGGAAGCCGAAGATGCCCAGACGATAGTTGATGGTGACGAGAATCACGCCACGAGTGGCCCAAGCGTCGCCGTCCATCGTGATTTCATGCCCGTAGCCGTTGAAATAGGCGCCACCATGCACCCAGAAAGCCACAGGGAGCTTCTTTTCTCGTTGGCCAATGGCATCGGCAGGTGCCCAGATGTTCAGATACAGGCAGTCCTCGCTTTGCACGGTTTGCTCCTTCCAATAGAACTCATTGCCATAGAACGTACCCACGGCATTGCCAGGCTGCCAGCAGATGTTGCTAAACGTGTCGGCCAGTCTCACGCCCTCCCATTTCACGACGGGCTGCGGCCGCTTCCAGCGGAGATTACCCACAGGAGGCGCGGCATAGGGGATGCCCCGGAACACGGTTACGCCACTCGATGCAGAGGCTACGCCCTGCACCAGTCCGCCCTCCACTTCGACGATGGGACTCTGTCCCCAAGCAAGAGCCACCACCAGGCTCACTGCCAATAAAGTAAATAGCTTTTTCATCTTTGAAATCCGTTCAGCGTCTGATTGTTTTTTTCACGGTTCCGTTGCTCATCCTAACGATGTTCAGTCCCCGTTGTGGTTCGCGAAGTTGATGTCCTTGCACATCGTAACAGCCAGTCAGCACTGCAGGTTCTGTGCTCTCGGCTGCCGCGATGCCTGCATAGCCTCCTTCCCCGTAATAGCCCTTGATGATGGCATCCTTCAGGTCGGCCTGGTTGAATTCTGGCACACTGCGATGCTCCGCGTCCGAGAGCCCCATCCAGTAGAAGGTCGCCATGCCGTTGGCCTTGGTCTGCTCTACGAAATAGCGGGCAAAGGCAAGCATGTTGCTGCGATAGTTGTCGTAGGCTCCGTCGGTGCTGGTGCCCCATTCGCCGAAAATGACGGGTGCCCCTTTCGAGGCTAGATTGTTCTTGGCATCGCGAATCATCTGGTTGACCTCGTTCTTGGCGTTGTTGATGTTCTTGACATCCGGATACGAGTGAATTTCGAAGATGAGATGGTTTTCCACGTTGTCGGTGGGAAGCTTCATCTGCTTCAGCGGATCTTGCAGGTGCGAGCTCCACGTGCCACTGCCACTACAAGCGCCGTATGTGCTCACGATGAGATTGCGCTGGGCATTGTTGCCCCCAGTGCTACGAACGGCATCCACAAAACTCTGGGCATAGCTGTTGATGGCTTTATAGGCAGAAGCAGCCACAGTGGCGTTGTAGTTCGACGGGGTGCCAAACGAGGCGAAGCACCAAGAGTCGTAAGGGTCGAGCATCTCGTTGTAGCCTTCGAAGAGCAGGTGCTCGTCGTAGTCCTTGAATTCCTCGGCAATCTGCTTCCACACGGCTTCGAAGCGCTCCTTCTGCTTGGCATAGTCGTCCTCGCTGGCCACCAGCCAGGCGGTGCTGGCAGCCCCCGTGTCGTGATGGATGTTGAGGATGCAATACATGCCTTGGTCGATGACGTAATCCACCACCTCGTGCACGCGCTTCATCCATGCCCTTTGAATCTGCGTTCCAATGTCGTCGTTGGCCATGTCCCACACCGTACCGTTCAGGTTGAACTTGGCCTCCATGTGTGGATACCAGGTCACGGGCACGCGGATGGCGTTGAATCCAGCCTCTTTAAACATCTTCATCAGTTCGGGCTTGGTGATGGGCTGTCCCCAGGCCTTCTCATAGTCAGCCGGTGTGCGACCCGTCCATTTCTCAATCCACATGTTGTTCACATCACCCGAATTGCTGTCGAGCGTATTGCCCAGATTCCACCCTACCCGCATGTGGGCCACGGCCGAGGAGGCCGTCTCGAAATCCTCCGCCCACGCAGCCTGTCCGCACACGGCGAGCAGGGCTGCCAAGAAACACTTTTTTATCATACTTTTGTTCGGTCTAATTTATTTCAACGGCAAAATTACTCTTTTTTTTACGAACATCGGCAAAATTCCGCAAAAATCGTTACCTTTGCACTCATAATTCCTATGTATTTCAAACATACGACAAAAACTACACTTATGAGACAGAGACTAAAAACCTTTTTCGCCCTGTTGTTGTGCGCTGGCAGTATGCAGGCGCAGGAAAGAGTGACGATGCTCGTAGGCACCTATACCGACGGCGGCAGCAAGGGCATCTATTCCTATCGCTTCAACCAGTTGACGGGTGAAGCCGAGGCGTTGCACGCGATAGAAGTGAAGAACCCGTCGTACCTGACCCTCTCGCGCGACGGGCGGCTGGTGTATGCGGTGAGCGAGACGAACGACGACAAGGCCTCGCTCAATACCATCCGACTGAATCCCACGACGGGCGACATGCAACTGCTTCATTCGGTGACGGTGAAGGGCGGCGACCCTTGCTATGTGGCTACAAACGGAAAGACGGTCCTGACGGCCAACTACTCTGGTGGTTCCATGAGCGTGTTCAGCTTGACTGAGCAGGCGACAAAGCCGGAACTCATCACCCGTTTCCTCGGAGCCACGGGTGGGCCCGACCTTTCGCGACAGAACTCTCCCCATGTGCATTGTGCCTGCTTCACGCCCGACGGTAAGTATGCGCTGGCAACAGACTTCAGTGCCGACAGGATTCTGTCGTATCGTCTGATGGGGCAAAACGTGGTGGCCAACGGCGTCGCGGCCAGCGTCAGCGCCGACTCTGGTCCACGCCATCTGGTGTTTAGCAACAACGGCCGCTACGCCTATCTCATGAGTGAGCTCTCGGGAAAGGTCACAGTGTTCAGCTATGAGGACGGACGGCTGGAGCGGCTTCAGGAAATCGTCTCCGACAGCGTGGGAGCACGTGGCGGGGCCGACATCCATCTGAGTCCCGACGGCAAGTTCCTTTATTCCAGCAACCGACTGAAAGCCGAAGGCATCGCCATCTTTGCCGTCAACAGCCAGACAGGGCTGCTCACGCGCATCGGCTATCAGCCCACTGCCGCCCATCCCCGTCAGTTCAACATCACGCCCAATGGCCAGTATCTGCTCTGTTGCTGTCGCGACAGCAACAAAATACAGGTGTTCCGGCGCGACATGAAGACAGGCTTGCTCACCGACACCCACAAAGACATATCGGTGAGCAAGGCCGTTTGTGTGCAGTTTATTAGCAACCCGAAATAAACAACCAAATGATAACAATTATCTTTTATCAACAACGGATTAAAACGGATTAAACGGATGATTGCCGATCCGTGAAATCCGTTTTAATCCGTTGTGGAAAAATTAATTCATTTGTATAAATTAAATTTATGGGAACAAATCATACAGACGTACAGGACCAGAATTTCTGGGTCTTCCTGTGCTTTGGACAATCGAACATGGCAGGCCAGGCGCCTATAGAAGCGCAAGACCTGATGGTAAGCGACCGCTTCCTGAGTATGGCTACCACCAATGGTGGCGACGGACGCGTGCTCGGCAAATGGCGCAAGGCCGTGCCGCCCCTCTGTCGGGCTGACGCCCATCTGGGCCCTGCCGACTGGTTCGGTCGCACCCTGCTCGACGTGGTGCCCGACGATGTGCGCATCGGCATCGTTTCGGTGGCCGTGGAGGGCTGTCCGATTACTTTCTTCGACAAGGACCAGCTGGCGCCTCTCATTGCCCAAGAGGAACAAGACTGGATGAACGACATCCTCGACCAGTATGGCCGCAACCCTTACGAGCGACTGCTGAGCATGGCGAAGATTGCTGCCAAAGATGGCGTCGTCAAAGGCATCCTGCTGCATCAGGGCGAGACCGATGCCTATGACCACCTGTGGATCAAGACGGTGAGGAAGATTTACCGCGACCTGCAACAGGAGCTTCAGTTCGACCCAGCGGCTGTCCCCCTGCTCGTTGGCGAGGTGGTTCGCAGCGAATATGGCGGCATCTGCGGCCATGCCAACCCCACCATCAACGCCATTGCCCACTCGGCTTCGCCGCATGACCCCTATCCCAACACGTATGTCGTCTCTTCCGAGGGTTGCCTGCCCTGCGACGACTATCTCCATTTCAGTGGCGAAGGCTACAGGCAGCTGGGCCGTCACTACGCCCTGCGCTATCTGGAGGCCACGAATCCTGCTTTGGCAGAAATCTGCCGCCAGCGGTTAGCCAAAACATTGTAAGAAAGAGACGATATGTTAGGAGCAATTATTGGCGACATCGTCGGGAGCCGTTGGGAGTTCAATCCCACCAATGACTATCATTTTGAACTGTTCTCAGATAAGAACGGCTTTACCGACGACACTATTTGTACCATCGCTGTGGCTGACGCTCTGCTGCACCATGACAGCGATTTCGGCAAGTATATCCACCGCTGGTGCCGCAAGTACCCACATCCGAAGGGCGGCTACGGTGGCCGTTTCGCCCAATGGGTGATGAGCGACAACCCCAAGCCTTACGGCAGCTTTGGCAACGGTGCCGCCATGAGGATAAGCCCCGTCGCTTGGTTCTCATTGAGTGCCACCGGGAAGATGGAAACGGCTGAAAAGGCAACCGCCTGTACCCACAACCATCCAGAAGGTATAAAAGGGGCTCAGGCCGTGGTCACTGCCATCCACGACTGTCTCGAAATGCACCATCTGTATGAGCATATCGGCCGGGACGAAATCATGAATCATGGACTGAAAAGGGCTATCAATCATTTCGGCTATAGCATCGACATCAAGCTGGAGGATGTGCAGAACCGTTTTGACGAGACCTGTCAGGGCACGGTGCCTGTCGCTTTCTGGATTATCAGTCAGAGCGTTTCGTTTGAGGATGCCATCCGCAAGGCCGTCAGTCTCGGTGCCGATGCCGATACCCTCGGCGCCATCGTGGGCAGCATCGCCGAAGCCATTTGGGGAATCCCGGAATGGATGAAGAAGAAGGCCCTCTCCTATCTGCCGAAGGACATGCGCGATGTGCTGGCGGCCTTCCGCCAGATATGTCCGTGGAAGCTGACGGCGAAGATTGCCAAGAAACAAGCAGAGACCGAGCAAAAGCAGCATCTCGCGGACATCATGAAATGGAAACTGGGGCTTGGCAACCTTAACAAAACGCTAAACGGTGAAAGTCCTCTCCCTGAAAAGGTGAAGATTGCCACCGCCAAGGACTGGAAGACCACCCCGATGCCCGATGATCCTAATGAAGTGTCGGAACTGCCTTTCGACTTCGTTATTCCTGCGGAAGCGATGGACATCATCCGCAAAGGACATATCCCCGAGGCCATGGAAGACCACTGGTTCATGTATTGCGACGACGAGTACATCCGTTACTTCCGCAGTTGGTCAGGCATCTGTGCTTTCGAGGCCCACTACACGAAGAAAGGCGATGACTATCAAGTGGACAAGCTGCGAATCAACCATGCCCAAGCCAAATTTGGCACCAACGCCGATGAAGCTGGTGCAGCCCTATTCCGCCATCTTATCATTGCCGAATCGGGCGGTAATTCAGAAGCCTCATGGCAAAATTATCTCCAGGCATTGGATAAGTAAACAAGAAAGAAAAAACCACCGACCATTCATTTTCCATCCTTAGTGTCCAGGAAAAACAGCCTTCATCAGAACTTCTGCTTCGGACACGCAAACATTCTTCAAACTACGTCGCAGTTTTTATAAATTACGTCGTAGTTTATAAAAACCACGTCACAGTTTATATAAACCGCGTCGCAGTTTAAACAAATAAGGCAGAACTTGAATATTTATAAGTCAACTGCTATATCATTGCCTAAATTATTGGCTAATTCTCTACTTTATCCAATATTTTTTGTAAATTTGCAGTCAAATACTGAGCTTATGGCAAGTAATATAAAAGTGATGAATCTAGACCTGAAAGCAGAAGACCCGATTAAAGCAGTTTCTGACCCGATAAAAGGGCGTGTTTATCAAGCTGTTCTCAGGGATAGTACTCTTAATTATGCTGAATATGCAGCTATCATAGGAGTTTCAGAAGCAACAGTAAAACGTCGCCTCGGCGAATCGAAAAAAGAGGGTGCCATTATTCGAGTAGGAAGCAATAAAACAGGACATTGGGAAGTAAAAAAAGAGCTTGTTTGATTTGGTGGAGGAGGATATTAAATAGAATAGCGTATGGACTACGACGGCAGATTTATCATGCAAAAAACGGTGGATTGGTCACTCTTGAATGACGGGATGACTATTCCCGTGTCGGCATGTGCGCTGCTAAAGGCTTGGGACGAGTCCATACTGACACATGGAGCGGGCAAAGACATCAAAGTATTAATTGACGGCGAGTTCTTTGATGCTAAGCTAAAGAACCAGAACTTTGAACAGAGCAATTGGGCTGGTCATAAAGACGTAATTCAAATACGTTATGGGCGACAGTCTGCACTGGCCTTAAAGTTGAGAGCAGTTTTCAAGAAGAGTTACGACTACCTATTTGCTCAAAAACAACTCTTGGGCAAGAGCAAGCGGCAGATACTCTTGCCTGATGACATCCACGAATATATCCGCCTATATTTGACCACATCGAGCGACGTGCTGTGCATAGAGTGTTGTGCTGATGCCGATTATCAGCAACTGGCGAACACCCTCAATGCTGTTCCTGAGGAGGTCTATGAGGCGAGCGACGATGACAAGTTTTTCATGGCCGACAAGACAGCCTCTGTAGTTCAGAAGGAATTGCTGGTGAAGTACCGCAAGATTGACCACAGCATTATCCGCATGCTCAAGGAGTTCTACGGCTATCGCGACGAGATTAGTGGGGAAAAGATTGGAGAGCAATATGGAGATAGCGTGGTAGAGGCACACCACATTGACTACTTTACGAAGTCGCAGAACAACGATTCTACGAATATCATAATTATTAGCCCCAACTACCACCGTATCATCCACAAGAACAATCCGCACTTCAACCGCAAGAAATATCATTTTGAGTTTGCAAATGGTGAGGTGCTAAAGCTAAAGTTGTATGATCATTTGAAAGTTTAATTGGCTGTAAAAATCATGGAAGTCAAAAACATAAAACATATCTTAAAGTCCTATTTCGGGTAAGGTACATTCCGGCCAAGCGCTAGCTTCGCCTGCTCACGGAACTCAACTATATGGGGGACAACAAGAATAGAACAAAGAAATATGATAAGACAGGAAGGAGACAGAACAATGCAGACAAATACAGATTTCACTATCCGCAAGGCGGAACGGAAGGACGTTGGGTTGCTGCTGGAGTTTATCAGGGGCATAGCCAAATATGAGAAAATGGAGGACGAGGTGGTGGCGACGACTGAGACGCTGGAGGCTGAGATGTTCGACCATCACAGGGCTGTGGCTGTGTTTGCGGTGGTCGATGGCAAGGAGGTGGGTTTCGCCCTTTACTTCTTCAATTTCTCGACCTTCATTGGGCATTCTGGGTTGTATCTCGAAGACCTGTTCGTTTGGCCTGAATATCGTGGACGAGGATACGGCAAAGCTCTGCTATTGCATTTAGCAGCCATAGCACGTGAGCGGCATTGCGGACGGATGGAATGGAGCTGTCTGAACTGGAATCAGCCCAGCATCGACTTCTACCTCTCGCTGGGAGCCGTACCCATGAACGAATGGACCGTCTATCGTCTTGATGCCAAAGCATTGGAGAAATTACAGGCAACAAAATAAGGACGAAACAAAAACAATATTATGATATGAGCGACGAACAGAAAGTGAGAAGCATGACCTGAGGAACAGAATTAGGCATGTGATTTGGGGACTAATAGTATGCGGGATATCCAACCTTTCTTGGACAAAATTGGCAGAAAATGCAAAAAAGATGCGAAAAAGTTTGGCTGTTTGTGAAAATATGTATAATTTTGCCGCCGATTTTCAAATTTATGTAAACAAAGAGCAATGCTGCAACAAAGAATGAACATTTCAACACTGTTACCACTCCAGGGCAAAGAATGCTTTGGAGGCTCCTGCTATGTTCATACGACAAACTCGATGAGTATTGCAGCACGTGATTGGTACACAAACACTTTCCAACGAACATCATCAGATAGAGAATCTGACTGGACGGCATAGATGCAGCCAACCATCAGAGCATAGAAGATAACGAGACCGTTGGAAAGAGCTTACCAAACTTTCCAACGGTTTTTGCATAATCCGCTCACGCTCGGCATTGCTCAAACAAGTTTGGCTCTCCACTCGCTTAATCGCGGATTTCGTTATCTGTGTGTCCATTATTGTACTTCTCCACTCCTTAGCTGGTGGGCACAACCTAAACATCAACAACAGTATTAACCGCGCAGCGATGCGCACAAAAAGAAAAGAACAATGTTAGAATTCAAGAAGTACAGCTCTATCGAAAACTCCTTTAGCCGTGAGTTCATGGAGCACGTAGTGGCAGAGATGCCACAGGATTTGGAATATGTGGTACAGGAGAAGGTACATGGTGCCAACACCAGCTTCCTTTGCGATGGTGAGACCGTGAGGTTCGCCAAGCGTACATCGATGCTGGAGGACGGAGAGCAGTTCTATGACTACCCTGAGTTGCTTGAAAGATACAGGGACAGAGTGCTGAAGCTATTCGGTGTTATCAAGGCTAAGTATCCCGAGGTAACTCATATCTCTGTGTTCGGCGAGATGTTTGGTGGTCTGTATCCTCATGATGGTGTCAAGGCAAAGCAGAAAGTCGGCCTTATCCAAAGGGGTGTCTGTTATACTCCCGACCATGAGTTTTATGGCTTTGACATCTACCTCTTTACTGAGGAGGGTGGAAGGTTTCTCCCTGTTGATGAGGTCAACGAGTTCTTTGAGACCTATGGTTTCTTTTATGCCAAGACTCTTTTCAGAGGGACTTTGACTGAGTGCCTGAAGCAGCCTAACGCATTCCAGAGCAAGATTTCTGAATGGCTTGGTCTGCCTGCTATCGAGGACAATATCTGCGAAGGCATCGTCATCCGTCCAGTCACGCCAATGTATCTGAGGAACGGCTCTCGGGTGCTTATCAAGAGTAAGAACGAGCGGTTCGCAGAGCGGAAGAGCGCAAAGCGCCGCACCAAGCTCTTTGTCGAGCCAGTGCCTTACAGTGATGAATTGAAGGCTCTGATTGTCGAGGGCGAAACCTACGTCACCGAGAACCGTCTGGCAAACGTGGTCAGCCATATCGGTGAGATACACTTCCCCAAGGACTTCGGCAAAGTGATGGGCTTGTTCTCCAAGGATGTACTTGAAGACTTCCTCAAAGAGCATGGCAACTTATATACCGCACTTGAAAAGAGCGAGCAGAAGCTGTTGAACAAGGAACTCAACAAGTTCTGTACAGCTCTTGTGAAACAGGTCTACATGTGTCAGGCCTATATCATAAAATAATGTAAACAACCAACTCTCCGCACTCCATAGTGGGTGTGGAGAGGTTAAAAGAAGAAAGTAACAATGAATTACAAGTTTAATGCAGAACACACGTTCTTTACATCTGATACGCATTTCAACCACGCGAATATCGTCATGTTTTGCAATCGTCCGTTTAAAGATGTGGAGCAGATGAATGAGATGATAATAGCAAATTGGAATAGTGTAATAGGAAAAACCGATACAGTTTTCCACTTGGGAGATTTCTGCCTGGGGGGAGCAGCTGAGTGGACCAAATTGCTTGACCGTTTGAACGGCAAAATCTATCTAATACTCGGCAACCACGACCTGAAGAATATCCGTCAGGGGTTCATCTGTCGGTTTGAACATGTTGCTATGCAGATGCACATAGAGGTCGGTAAGCAGAGAATCTACCTAAATCACTATCCTTTCCTCTGCTTTGAAGGAGGATACAAGGAAGTATGGCAGCTATTTGGTCACGTCCATACCCGAAAGAACAACACGGGAATAGATGCCGGAAGGTTACAGTATCTCTATCCAACACAGTACGATGTAGGAGTGGACAACAACGGCTTTGCTCCAATATCATTTGAGCAAGTTAAGAGAATTATAAATAAGCAAATAGAACATAGTAATATGAAATAATTATGGGAGTAGATATATCATTGCATATAGAAATCAGGCAGCAGAACCAATGGCACCTGATGAAGGTCACTTCCCCCCAATGGGAAGAACCAGACCACGGATATGAAATCTTTAATACAGAGGTTTTCAACTGCCGTTATCGTCATTTTAGTGATTTCTTGGCAGAAGCGAATACGCACAGGAATCGTAACAAAGACATCCTGAGTGAGGAACTTCAGAAAATACTCGACGATGATGATTACAACTCTGGATTCGGTGTTTTTATGTTCGACGAACTGGTGCATCATTGCGATGTCCTAGAAAAGCAATTCATATCAGGCATATCTTGCGCTGGGATTTATTCCATCAAAGAACAATTGGACCGTATCGAAAAGAAACTGAACCATCCTGCTGCTGATGATGTAATGAAAGAGGTAAGCGAACACCCCTATGAGGAGACAACTCCCATCGAGCAGATGTATGAGGACTTTATGTGGGACTATGGGCGTATCTTTCGTTTCAGAGATACAGTTCAAGCACTTACGTCTTTTGGATACAACCACATTGATGAGTCGGATGTACGCATCTTCTATTTGGTATGCTAACAAATTAAAACGTAAAAACAATGAGAATACAATACATGAGTGATCTCCACATGGAGTTATACGATAATTCGCGGTATATAAAAGCGAAAGAGTTTGAGGCAAATGGTGATGTGTTGGTGCTCGCAGGTGATACCTTCTACCTGCGAGACATCATCGCGCCACAGAAGAAGTTTTGGAACTGGGCCTCGCAGAACTTCCGTCAGGTGTTGATGGTGCCGGGCAATCATGAGTTCTATTGCAATGGCGACGTAACTGGACGTGGCGATAGTTGGCAATGGATGTTCCGTGAAAATGTCGGTTATTACTATAATAAGGTGGTTCGCGTAGATGATGTGGATTTCATCCTGACTACGTTATGGTCAAGAATACCTGAGCAGGATATGTTCTACGTGTTGAGAGGAATGAACGATTTCCACCAGATTATGTATGATGGCCGTCGGTTTATGCCCGAGGACTTCAATCTTGAACATGAGAAATGTCTTAGGTTCCTGAAACGAGCAGTCGAAGAAAGTACGGCTAAGCATATCGTTGTTGTTACTCACCACCTGCCAACGCTATCGGTTGTGGCTGCACGTCACATGGGTTCTGTCTTGAACGGAGCATTTGCGACGGAACTTGGCAACTTCATTGCTGACAGCCGCATTGATGCATGGATTTACGGTCATTCGCATACGAACATTGATACCATTATTGGGAACACGAAAATCGTTTGTAACCAACTGGGGTATGTGTTCTCAAACGAGCACTTGACTAACGGATTTGAATCCGACAAAATAATAGAATTGTAAAAAAGGAAGAATTGATCTTGTTATCCAAAAAGAAGAAAGGAATTTATCATGAGTGGAGGTGCATTTGATTATAGACAACACTTCATCGAGTATATGGCCGATGAGATTGAGCAAAGAATATTGAAATCTGGCCGTGAAATACCCCAAGAGGTTATAAGAAGGAACCCTTGGATTGGATATTGGGACGATGATTTTGATGCTCCAAGGTTTTACCCCCAATACAACCGTAAGACAATAGACATTATGAAAAGGGCTGTCTATGTATTGAGAATGGCTTATATCTATGCCCAACGTGTAGATTGGATGCTTTCTGGTGATGATGGGGAAGACAGTCTTGTTGAACGCCTAAAGGAAGAACTTGAAGAACTCAAGGCAAAATATCCAAGTGGGAAATTCACATTTAAGAAAAATAGAGTTCGGTATGATGATGACTACGGAGGCTTCCGTGAAATGCCGGACGTGTAAACAACTAATAATATAGATAAAAGATGAACAAAAATAATAAACAAAGTGACAGAGAAATATTAGAAGAGATACTTAACCCAACTTTGACACTTTGAACTTTTTTCAAAAAATTTTCTTCTGTTTTTCAGGCAGTTATCCTTCGCAAGTGGTCAAAACCGCGTTGTAGAACACAGTGGCTTGGAAAAAAATGCTTACCTTTGCGGCATGAATTTCA
>JAFZSR010000048.1 GCA_017619275.1 Prevotella sp.
CAATTCCACTAATGTCACATCGAGTGTCGCCAACAACCAGTACACCGTCAGCAACATTGCAGCGGATGTGACCGTGGAGGTGGAGTTCGAGGCCATCACACACACGCTGTCCATCACGGCCACCGGCTACGGTTCTGCCTCCTACAACAGCACAAGCATCCGCAACACCACCAAGACCTTCACCGTCAACGAAGGTTCCTCGGCCACCATCACTTTTTCGCCTGATGATGGGTATAAGATTAAGAGTGTGAAACTCAATTCCACTAATGTCACATCGAGTGTCGCCAACAACCAGTACACCGTCAGCAACATTGCAGCGGATGTGACCGTGGAGGTGGAGTTCGAGGCCATCACGCACACGCTGAGCATCACGGCCACTGGCTATGGCTCTGCTTCCTACAACAGCACGAGCATCCGCAACACCACCAAGACGTTTACAGTGAATGAGGGAACGTCGGCCACCATCGCCTTTACGCCCGATGCGGGCTATAAGATTAAGAGCGTGAAGAAGAACGGAACGAACGTCACCTCCAGCGTCGCCAACAACCAGTACACCGTCAGCATCATTGCAGCGGATGTGAACGTGGAGGTGGAGTTCGAGGCCATCACGCACACGCTGTCCATCACGGCCACCGGCTACGGTTCTGCCTCCTACAACAGCACGACCGTCCGCAACACCACCATGACCTTCGTGGCCAACGAAGGCTCTTCGGCCACCATCGCCTTTACGCCCGACGCGGGCTACAAGATTAAGAGCGTGAAGAAGAACGGAACGAATGTCACGGCCAGCGTTACAAACAATCAGTACACGGTGAGCAACATTGCAGCGGACGTGAGCGTGGAGGTGGAGTTCGAGGCCATCACGCATACGCTTTCCATTGCGTCTACGGGTAGCGGCTATGCCTATTTCAACAACATGTCCGTTCGCAATACTACGAATACCTTTACTGTCAACGAGGGAAGCTCGGCTACTATCAGTTTCATACCAGATGATGGATATTTAATTAAGAATGTGAAGAAGGACGGTGTGGATGTCACGTCCAGCGTTTCCAATGGCCAGTACATGGTCAGCAACATTGCAGCGGACGTAACCATAGAGGTGGAGTTTGAGGCCATCACGCGCACGCTTTCCATCACAGCCACCGGCTATGGTTCTGCCTCATACGGTAGCGCAATCATTCGCGACGCCACCAAGACCTTCACCGTCAACGAGGGTTCCTCGGTCACTATCACTTTTTCGCCTGATGATGGGTATAAGATTAAGAGTGTGAAACTCAATTCCACTAATGTCACATCGAGTGTCGCCAATGGCCGGTACACCGTCAGCAACATCACGGCAGACACAAGCGTGGAGGTGGAATTTGAGCCTATCACCCACACACTGCTTATCCAAGCCTCTGGAAATGGAGTTGCTTTGTTTGACGACACGACCATTCGCAACCAGACGGTAAAATTTGCTGTGAATGAGGGTTCGTCGGCGACGGTGATGTTTACCCCAGACAATGGTTACAGGATAAAGAGTATATTGCTTAACTCTATTAATGTCACTTCAAGTGTTACTGACAATCAGTACACCATTGGTGATATTATGGCCGATGAGATCTTGGAGGTGGAGTTTGAGGCTATCACTCATACGTTTTTCGTCAAGGCCTCTGGCAATGGTGTTGCCGTCTATGAGGGCACGACCATCCGTAACAAGATGGTAATGTTTACGGTGAATGAAGGCTCGTTCGCAACGATTCAGTTCACGCCTGACAAAGGCAACCGGATAAAAAGTGTGAAGCTCAATTCGAACGACGTCACATCGGATGTCATGAGCAACCAGTACACCGTCACCAACATTCAAGATGACCTAACGGTGGAAGTGGAGTTCGAGGCCATCCCACCGACAATGTGCATGCTCACCATCGCAGCGCAGGGCGGCGGTACGGTAGCGTGCGAAGGCAAGTCGGCAAGAGATGGCAGCATCGCTGTTTCAATAGAAAAAGGAACGAGCACTATAGTCTATTTCACTCCTGACGTAGGCTATAGAATCAAGAGCGTGAAGAAAGACGTGGAGGATGTCACCAGCAGCGTTTCCGACAACCAATACTCGGTCAGCAACATACAGGACGACACCAGGATTGAGGTGGAGTTTGAAGCCATCACCCACACGTTGTCTATCACGGCCACTGGCTATGGCACTGCCTCCTACAACAAGACGTCCGTGCGCAATACCACAAAGTCCTTTACGGTTAATGAGAGCTCTTCTGCCACCATCAGCCTCTCGCCCGATGATGGGTATAAGGTTAAGGATGTGAAACTCAATTCCATCAATGTAACATCGAGTGTTACTAATGGCGAGTTCATCGTGAACAACATCACAGCAGACGTGACCTTGGAGGTGGAGTTTGAGGCTATCCCCCATACGCTTTCCATCAAGGCCACGGGTGGCGGTTATGCCTCTTTCAACAATACGTCCGTACGCAACTCCACAAAGACTTTTACGGTCAACGAGGGCACATCGGCCACCATCAGCTTTACTCCCGACAATGGGTGTCGCATCAAGAGCGTGATGAAAGATGGGGTGGACGTCACCAGCAGCCTTAACAACAGCCAATACACCATCAGCAACATTCAGGGCGACACGATGATGGAAGTGATCTTTGAGACGATTACTCACACGCTTTCCATAAAGGCATCGGGCAACGGTGCTGCCGTCTACAACGGCACTGGCGTTCGCAACCAGACGATAACGTTTGCGGTGAACGAAGGAGCGACCCCAATGGTGATGTTCATCCCCGACAGCGGGTATAGAATTAAGAGTGTGAAACTGAACACAGTCGACGTCACGTCGACTATCTACAGCAGTCAGTATTCCATCAGCAACATCATGGCAGACGCCTACTTGGAAGTGGAGTTTGAGGCCATCCCGCCGACAATCTGCATGCTGACCATCGCAGCGCAGGGCAATGGTGAGGCAGTCTGCGAAGGCAGGTCTATCAGGAGCGGCAGCATTTCTCTCTCAATGGAAAAAGGAACCTCCACCACTGTCTATTTCATGCCCGACAAAGGTTGTCGCATCAAGAGCGTGAAGAAAGACGGAGTGGATGTCACCAGCATCGTTTCAGACGACCAGTACGTGTTGTACGAAGAAGATGTGGTGGCCCCAGCAGGCGGAGTAATCTTTGGCGACATGCTTTATATGGAAGGTGACATCATACACGCAAAGGGAGATATGATGTACACCATCAGCAACCTCCAGACCGACACATCGATAGAAGTGGAGTTTGAAGTCATCACCCATACCCTTTTCATTCGTGCCACGGGCAATGGTGCCGCCACATACGATGGCACGACCATCCGCAATGCCACCAACACTTTTGTGGTCAACGAGGGAATGACGGCCACGATTTCATTCTTGGCTGATGAAGGCCATAAGATGTTGAGTGTGAAGAGAGATGGCGCCGATGTCACTACGGCTATTGCCGACAACCAGCTCACGGTAGACGATATTCGAAGCGACATCTTGGTGGAGGTGGAGTTTGTTGCCCGTCCAACCTCTTGTACCTACGAAACGGTCAACTATGTGGTGCAGTCGTTTGCCGACATGACCGTGCTTGTGGCTCCTGGCGACTATGGAAAGGTACTGGAGGTGCCCGCTATCATCCCCTTTGACGGCGACTCGTGGCGCGTCGGCGGATTGGAGAAGGATGCATTGGCCAACAGCACCTCGCTCGCTGCGGTGATATGGCATCCCGCAACTGCATTTGCTGCCACTGTGGGCAATCCCAACCTGTTGCTCTACGTTGACAAAGCCGAGTATGCCCCTGCCGCCATCGGCAACGTGGTGGTGAAGGGCGTGTCGGACAACATCGTCTTGGCGGATGCGGCAAGCGGCAATGACTTCTTCTGTCCGCAGGAGTTCACCGCTAAACGTATCAGCTACAGCCACCGCTACAGCATGGAGACAGGCATGGACGAGGCTCGTGGATGGGAAACCATTGCCTTGCCCTTCGACGTGCAGCGCATCGTGCACCAAAGTAAGGGTGAGATAGTGCCCTTCGCTCTACGGAGCAACGGCGACAGTAGGCGCCCCTTCTGGCTGATGGCGTTCACCGACAAGGGATGGACGGCGGCCGACGGCATCAAAGCCAACACCCCTTACATCATCAGCATGCCCAATCATCCCGACTACTACGACGATTTCCTGCTGAATGGGGTGGTCACTTTCGAGTCGGAGAACGTGGCCGTGAAGGCCTCGGACACCATGAAGCCCAGCCAGCAAGGCGACAAGACCTTCGTTCCCAACTTTGGTGAGATGGGCATGGGAGAGGGCGTGTTTGCCCTGAACGTGAGCAACGACCTGGAGCAGAATACGAGCGGAATGGCTGAGGGCAGCCACTTCGTGCTGAACATGCGGCGCGTGCATCCTTTTGAGGCGTATATGAAGAGCAGCTCCACCCGGTCGCCATGGATAGATATCGACGAGGACATGGACGACACCAACCGCCAGGCCGACGACAGGGTGGGGGTCTTCACGCTGGGAGGCCAGTTGCTGAAGCGTGGGGCTGACGAGGCCGACGCCCTTCGCTCGTTGCGCTCAGGAGTGTATATTGTGAACCGGAAAAAAGTAATAGTGAAATGAGCATGAAACGTAAACACTATATATCTCTGTTGCTGATGCTGTTGCTGTGTACGAAAGCAACGGCGCAGGACATCACCATCGCGGAGTTCAAGGAGTTGCCCCATGACCTCACCGCCCGCACCACGACGATGATTGACAATGCCGGCGAGGCGGGGGCGGTCATCAAATTCCTGGTTCGTGACATGAACATCGTCATCGAACCCAATTTAGGCGTGTTGAAGCGGGAGGAGCGCCAAGGGGAGATAGACCTGTGGGTGCCCAAGGGCACGAAGCGCATCACCATCAGACGCAAAGGGATGATACCCCTGTCGGGCTATGTGATTCCAATGCGCATAGAGTCGAAAGCCACCTACGAGGCAAGGGTGGAAATGACGCAGAAAGTGAAGCAACCGAACCTGCAAGGCTATCTGGGCGCCGCCTTCAGCATCATGCCCGCAGCAGGTCCCTCGGCCTCCGTTGGACTCGTCTATCGGCATCACGTGGTGGAGGTGGGCGGCACCTTCGGTGTGTCGAAGACCGACCAGTTGTACTTCTACAACAGCAAAGGCGATGCGGTGGCCACCTACAGCTATCAGCCGCTTTTCGTCCATGCCAAGTATGGATATGAGTGGTTTGCCACGAAGATGCTGTCGGTCACCCCGCTCGTGGGTGCCGTATATGGCCAGTTCAAGGGAAAGACAGACGCGTCGTTCGCCTACGCCAACAACGACTACCAGAAGGCCAACGCCGTCTCAGCATCAGCCTCTGTGAGGATGGCGCTGGGCTTGGGCAAGCATTTCTGCTTCCATGTGACGCCAGAGTACAGGTTCTGCTTGAGCAAAGACAACAACAGCACGTGGATAGCCGAATACGACAAGACCTTCAAAGGATGGACAGAGGGCTTGGGATTGAGTGTAGGCATGATGATTCGTTTTTAAAAGAGGAAGATGATGAAAAAGATGATAAAATATGCGGCCGCATTAGTGCTGCTCATAGCATCGGCTTGTGAGAGCAACGACAGCACAGGGCAAGACAAGCCCTATATCAGCAAGGATTATCTGCAGGTGGCTCACCAGTTGCAGTTGAGTGCTGAAGGAAAAGCTGCAGAATTGAGGGTAGAGGCCAATGGCGCTTGGCATGTAGACATATCGGAAAACTGGCTTGCGGCTTCGCCATCGGATGGTTCCATGTCGCAAACCATCAGCATTCTCGCCGGTCAAAATGCAACAGGGGTGGAGCGTACAGCCATCCTGAAGTTCACGGCTGGCTCGGCGCCCGTGAGGACAGTAACCGTCGCGCAGCCATCGTTGAACATTGATGTTCCTGAAGAGAAACTGTTGTCTGTAAGTCCCACTACCCTTGAGTTCGAAGCATCGGGAGGGGAGATGTATCTCAGCATTCGTAGCAATACAAATTGGGTCGTTTCGTCTTCGCCTGATTGGTGTTCGCTGTCGGCATATTCGGGAACAGGAAATGCGGATATAGGCGTTTCCGTAAATGCGAATCCCATAGAGGAGCAACGCACAGGGCACATTATCATTGCAGGAGAGGGGGTGAACCCAATTACTGTTGACTTGGTGCAAAAGGAGAAAGATCCAACATCAACGCAAAAAGAGCCAGATCCGAATGACAACCAGACTCCGTCGTAACCGTAGGAGTTATGATGGATGTACGAATTCTATCTTACAGTTGTGCTTTTTCGACTTGGGGTCGTAGTTGATGCCAACGAGGATCACCTGTCCGTCATACTCAATCACCTTGCCCTTATACTCTTTGCGATGTATCTGCTCAATGGCGGCACCTGCTGACTGGCCTTTTTTCAGTTCCAACCCAATGGCGGGCTTCTCACCATGCTTCCTGGGCATCAGGACAAGGTCGGCAAATCCTTTGCCTGTAGGAAGCTCACGATGGAAAATGTAGTCGTTCTTGGCATAGTAGAACGCCAAACTGAGGACACAAGCCAGGGAGTTCTCGTCGTTGTTGCTAAGGATGCTTGTGTGCTCATCATGTGCGGCATCCAAATACCAACTTGGTACAATTTCCTTGATGTTGAAAATATTCGTTTTTTTACTTGCACTACTTGCACTACTTGCACCTCTCGTCTATCGTATGCTGTACTAAGCATTGCCGAAGACTGATAGCTTCCCCAAAAATCCAGCATGGGGATTTCTAAAAAAGCGTTACCAATTTTTCAAAAACCGTTACCAAATTGGCAAAAGGCGTCACCTGCTGGAAGAATTATTCATTCACTTCGGGTTGCATGAATACGCATCCCTAAATGGATGCCTTCTGCAGTGCGTGGTGTAAGTAGTGGTGTAAGTAGTGCAAGTAGTGCAATGAAAATAATCCATTTTTCTTTGCTCTTCACTCTCTTATTCGTACCTCTGACTTCGTCGCGTTCGGCTATGCCGCTTTTATAAAGCAAAGCGACTAAAATGATAGGTCAACTGCTATATCATTGCCTTTCATTTTTGCAGAGGCGCCCCTTTCTTTATCGTAGCGTGTGTTTTCAGACGAATTGTCAGTCGTGGGCAAAGCGGCACACTTTTTGCTGGTAGCGTGATAAGAATGATTAAAAATTTTTCACTATGAACGAAGAAAACAAGAATATGGAAGAGGAGGAGCTGAACAACACTCCTCAGGAAGAGCCTGTGAACGAGGCGGAAACGGTGGAAGCAGAACCAACGGAGAAGGAGGCTGAGACCCCTGCCGAAGAGCGCGACCCGCTGGATGTGGCCTTGGAGGAGATTGCCTCGCTGAAGGACAAATACCTGCGCCAGGTGGCCGAGTTCGACAACTATCGTAAGCGCACGCTGAAGGAGCGTGCCGAGCTGATACTGAACGGCGGCGAGAAAACCATCGTGGCAATGCTGCCTGTGGTGGACGACATGGAGCGCGCCCTGCAGAACGGGCAGAAGACCGACGACCCACAGGTGTTGCGCGAGGGAATGGAAATCATCTACCACAAGATGATGAAGACGCTAGAAGGCTTGGGCGTGAAGAAGATTGAGACCGAAGGGGCCGACTTCGACACCGACCTGCACGATGCCGAGGCGCTGGTGCCGGGCATGGGCGACGACAAGAAGGGTAAGGTAATCGACTGCCTGACCACAGGATATAAGCTGAACGACAAAGTGATTCGCCATGCTAAAGTAGCAGTGGGTTCGTAGAGGGATTAGGCAGATGAATAAAAGAGATTACTATGAGGTGCTTGGCGTGAGCAAGACGGCCTCGGAAGAAGAGATCAAGAAGGCTTATCGCCAGATTGCCATCAAGTATCACCCCGACCGCAACCCCGGCGACAAAAAGGCCGAGGAGATGTTCAAGGAGGCGGCCGAAGCCTACAATGTGCTCCACGACCCACAGAAGCGGCAGCAGTACGACCAGTTCGGCTTTGCCGGTCCCATGGGCGGTGGCGGATTCGATGGCTTCGGAGGCGCATCGATGAACATGGACGACATCTTCTCGATGTTTGGCGACATCTTTGGCGGCCATGGCTTTGGCGGCTTCGGACGGCGTTCTTCGCGTCCACAGCAGCATCGCGGCAGTGACCTGCGGCTGAAGGTGAGGCTCACGTTTGAAGAGATTAACCAAGGCGTCACCAAGAAGTTCAAGGTGCGCAAGGACATCCATTGCCCCCACTGTCATGGAACGGGTGCCGAAGACGGCTCGGGCCGCGAAACCTGTGCTACCTGTCATGGAACAGGTGTCATCACCCATACCACACAAAGTATTTTTGGCATGATGCAGACGCAAGGCGTGTGCCCCACTTGTCAGGGTGAGGGGCAGGTCATCAAGCACAAGTGCCACAATTGTGGTGGAACGGGTGTAGTCAAAGGCGAGGAAGTGGTGGAAATCAACATCCCTGCCGGCGTGGCCGAGGGAATGGTGGTGAACGTCCCCGGTAAGGGCAATGCGGGCCAGCGTGGCGGTATCCCCGGCGACATTCAGGTGTTTGTGGAGGAGGAAGAGAACGACACCTTCGTACGTGATGGCAATGACTTGATATACAATCTGCTGCTCGACTTCCCCACAGCAGCTCTTGGAGGCGAGGTGGATATTCCCACCATCGAAGGCAAGAACCTGAAGGTGAAGATTGACAGTGGCACGCAACCGGGCAAGACCATGCGTCTGCGTGGCAAAGGACTGCCTGCCGTGCAAGGCTATGGCAGCGGCAAGGGCGACCTGGTGGTGAACATCAGCGTGTATGTGCCCAAGACGCTCAGTCGCGAAGAAAAGAAAATGCTCGAACAGATGCGTGACAGCGACAACTTCAAGGGCGACCGACAGACGAAGGACAGCATCTTCAACCGATTCAAGAACTATTTCTCGTGACGATTCTTTATCGTTTTTCGTGATTTCTAAATCCATTCATCCCCTTGACATACGAAGAAACCATAGAATACCTCTTCTGCAAGACCACCAACTTTGAACAGCAGGGAGGGTCGGGCTACAAGCCAGGCATGGATACTATGCTGCAGCTCGACGAGCACTTCGGCCATCCCCATCGGCAGTTCGCCAGCATTCATGTGGCGGGCACCAATGGCAAGGGGTCGGTGTCGCACACGCTGGCAGCCGTGCTGCAAGCCTGTGGCTATAGGGTGGGGCTTTACACCTCCCCCCATCTGGTGGATTTCCAGGAGCGCATCCGTGTGAACGGTGAGCCCATTCCCCACGACTATGTGGTGGACTTCGTGGAGGCTCATCGCGAATACTTTGAAACGGTGAAACCCACTTTCTTCGAGATTGTTACGGCTCTTTGCTTCAAGTATTTCAGCGAGCAACAGGTTGACGTGGCCGTGGTGGAAGTTGGCCTTGGCGGCAGGATGGATTCTACCAACATCATCAACCCTCTTTTGAGCATCATCACCAACATCTCGCTCGAGCATACACAGCAGCTGGGGGGCACCTTGGCTGAGATTGCATGGCAGAAGGCGGGCATCATCAAACCTGGTGTGCCCTGCGTGGTGGGCGAGGTGCGGGACGAGACACGCCCCGTCTTTGAGCGCGTGGCCGACGAGTTGGGCGCACCGCTCGTCTTTGCCGAAGATCACGCCATGGTGATTGCCGCTGAGCCATTGCCAGGAGCGATGAATTATCGCTTGGCCAATGGGATGGAGCTGACAGGTGAGCTGCAAGGCATTTGTCAGGTGAAGAACACCAATACGATTTTTTGTGCCGTGCAACAGCTGTTGGATTTAGGCGTCTTGAAGGTCGACGGTGAGCCAGCTAAGGATATGTCATCCCTGCAATCGGTGTTGAGCGAGGCTTTCCAGCACGTTGCCAGCACCACCGGTCTGATGGGGCGCTGGCAAGTCCTGGGTACGAACCCCACTGTGGTGTGCGATGCTGGTCATAACATCGGAGCTTGGGAATATCTGGGGCGCCAGCTGGAGTCTTACAATTGCCAGGAGTTGCACATTGTCTTTGGAATGATGGCCGATAAAGCTGTGGAAAGCGTGTTGAGGCTCGTTCCGCAGCGCGCACACTTTTATTGGACGAAAGCCAACACGCATCGAGCCATGAATGAGGAGAAACTGATGCAGACTGCCGCCCAGCTGGGCCTTCACGGCCAATGCTATCCCACCGTGGGACAGGCTTTTGCAGCGGCCATCGGCCATGCCAGCCCAAGCGACTTGGTGTTTGTGGGAGGCAGTTGTTATGTGGTGGCCGACTTCCTGAAATCGTTGAAAGAAACGCCCAATCACTCCATTTAGTTATCTTTAACACCAATTTTTTGCCGATATGCTTGCGCATGTCGGCTTTTTGTTGTATTTTTGCAACAGCATTTGTAACTAAAAACAACCAAATTTTATTTTTATGACAGAAAATGCGAACCTCTGTGGTCTGAAGCGCGAAGACTTCCAGACCACTATCAACGGGAAAAAGACCGACCTCTACATCCTGCGCAACCGTAAGGGCTACGAGGTGGCCATCACCAACTACGGCGGAGCCATCTGCTCCATCATGGTGCCTGGCAAGGACGGTCAGGTGGCAAATGTGATTCAGGGACACGACAACATCCAGTCGGTCATCAACTCGCCTGAACCTTATCTCAGTACGCTCATCGGACGCTTTGGCAACCGCATCTGCCGTGGCCAGTTCACGCTGAACGGAAAGGACTACCAGTTGGCTATCAACAATGGCCCCAACGCTTTGCACGGAGGTCCCACCGGCTTCCACGCCCGCGTTTGGGAAGCACGCCAAATGGGTCCCCGCTCGCTGGCCTTGCATCGCATCTCCAGCTATGGAGAGGAAGGATTCACCGGCGAAGTAGACGTCACCGTGGAGTTCACTTGGAGCGACGACAATGAACTCATCATCGAGTACATGGCTTCGACCAACAAGAAGACTATTGTCAACCTGACGCATCACGCCTTCTTCTCATTGGCAGGAACGGCCGATCCTACGCCCGTCATCAACGATCAGGTGATGGAGATGAACGCCGATTTCTATATCCCCATCGACGAGACCTCTATCCCCACGGGCGAAATTCTGAAGGTGGAGGGCACGCCTTTCGACTTCCGTACCCCGAAGCCCGTTGGGCAGGACATTGATGCCGATGACCAGCAGATTAAGAACGGCGCAGGCTATGACCACTGCTTCGTGCTGAACAAGAAGGAAGAGGGCGAGCTGAGCTTCGCCGCCCGTCTGACCGAGCCGAAGAGCGGACGCACGCTGGAGGTTTACACCACTGAGCCGGGCGTACAGGTCTACAGCGACAACTGGGCCACTGGCTACAAAGGTGTGCATGGAGCCACCTTCGGACGTCGAAGCGCCATCTGCTTCGAGTGCCAGCACTTCCCCGACAGCCCCAACCGTCCCTACTTCCCCAGTGTGGTGTTGAATCCCCATCACCGCTACAAGCAGAAGACCGTTTATAAGTTCGGCGTGACAGAATAATTAACCCAAAAACTAAAAGACAATTATGACACAAGAAAAGAATAACAGCAAGTTGATAGCCATCATCACGATGTGTTTTATCTTCGCGATGATCAGCTTCGTCACCAACATGGGCGCCCCCTTTGGCAACATTTGGGGCTTCACCTATCCCTTTGCCAAGGCTTGGGGTAACCTGATGAACTTCGCCGCCTACCTCTTCATGGGTATTCCGGCTGGTAAGATGCTCATTAAGTACGGCTACAAGAAGACCGCCCTCATCGCCCTCATCGTCGGTATCGTCGGTTTGGTCTTCCAGTATCTCTCAAGTATCGTGGGTGATGGAACCTATGTCTTCACATACGATAATATTCCCGTAGCTCTGAACCTGATTATCTATCTGCTCGGTGCTTTCATCTGCGGTTTCTGCGTCTGCATGCTGAACACTGTTGTGAACCCCATGCTGAACCTGCTTGGTGGTGGCGGCAACAAGGGTAACCAGCTCATCCAGATTGGTGGAACGATGAACTCGCTCACCGCCTTCCTCACCCCGTTCCTCACGGGTGTGCTTGTGGGCACCGTGACCGAGAACACCAGTATGACCGATGTGTCGCCCCTGCTGTTCATCGGAATGGCTGTCTTCGCCATCTCGTTTGTCATCATCAGCCGTGTGGATATTCCCGAGCCCACGCTGGGCAAGGTGCAGCCTAAGTACGAGCGCAGCCCGTTGGCCTTCCGCCATTGTCTGCTGGGTGTCATCGCCATCTTCTTCTATGTGGGTATCGAGATTGGTATCCCAATGGAGCTGAACTTCTACATCACCGACCTGGGCTTCGAAGGCTCCGCCGCCATCGGAGGCACGCTGGCCGCCGCCTACTGGGTGATGATGATGATTGGCCGTGCCACCAGTAGCGCCATCAGCGGCAAGGTGAGCACAGCACTTCAGCTCACCATCGTGTCGAGCGTAGCCATCGGCTTGCTGCTCATCGCCATCTTCCTGCCCGAGAGCGTCACCTTCACCTTCAATGGCCACGACATTCCTGTGAAGACCATCTTCATCGCCCTCTGCGGACTCTGCACCAGCATCATGTGGGGTGGCATCTTCAACCTCTCGGTCGAGGGCTTGGGCAAATACACCGAGGCTGCCAGCGGCATCTTTATGATGATGGTGGTAGGCGGTGGCATCATGCCGCTCATCCAGGAGGCCATTGCCAAGAGTGCCGGCCCCATCGCCTCCTATTGGCTCATCATCGCCATGCTGGCCTACATCCTGTTCTATGCACTCATTGGCAGCAAGAACGTGAACAAAGACATTAAAGTAGATTAATTGTATAACCCCTAAAACTTTAAAACAACTATGACAATCGAAGACGTTAGAAGTAGATTTATCAAACATTTCGACGGGAAAACGGGAAATGTATATCATTCGCCTGGCCGTATCAACCTGATTGGTGAGCACACTGACTATAACGGCGGTTTCGTGTTCCCCGGCGCAGTTGACAAGGGAATCATGGCCGAGATGCGCGCTAACGGAACAGAGGACACCGTGATGGCCTACGCCATCGACCTGAAGGACCGTGTTGACTTCCACTTGAACGACCCCGCAGGCCCCCGCGCCTCTTGGGCTCGCTATATCTACGGTATTGCCAAGGAGTTCCAGAAACTGGGCGTGCCCGTGAAAGGCTTCAACATCGCTTTCTCTGGTGATGTGCCCCTCGGAGCAGGCATGTCGAGCAGCGCCGCCATGGAGAGCTGCTTCGCCTGTGGCCTGAACGACATCTTCGGCGAGAACAAGGTGAGTAAGTGGGACATTGTGCTGGCCGGACAGGCTACCGAGCACAACTACTGCGGCGTGAATTGCGGTATCATGGACCAGTTTGCCAGCGTCTTTGGCAAAGCCGGTTGTCTGATGCGCCTCGACTGCCGCAGCCGTGAGTTCGAGTACTTCCCCTTCAAGCCCGATGGCTACAAGCTGGTGCTCCTCAACAGTAAGGTGAAGCACGAGCTGGCCGGTTCGCCCTACAACGACCGCCGCAATTCGTGCGAGAACGTGGTGAAGCACATCGCCGCCAAGCACCCCGAAGGAAAGTTCGAGACCCTGCGCGATTGCACTTGGGAGCAGCTGGAAGAGGTGCGTGCCGAGGTGGGTGAGGAAGACTACACCCGCGCACACTTCGTCTTGGGCGAGAAGGACCGCGTGCTGGCCGTCTGCGATGCCCTGTTGGCTGGCGACTACGAGACTGTGGGCAAGAAGATGTATGAGACGCACTACGGCCTCTCGAAGGAGTATGAGGTGAGCTGCGAGGAGCTGGACTACCTCAACGACCTGGCTAAGGAGAACGGTGTCACCGGCAGCCGCATCATGGGCGGAGGCTTCGGTGGCTGCACCATCAACCTGGTGAAGGACGAGCTCTACGACAATTTCATTGCCGATGCCAAGCAGAAGTTTGCTGCCAAGTTCGGCCATGAGCCCGAGGTGATCAACGTCGTCATTGGCGATGGCTCAAGGAAGTTAGCTTAACGTCCTGACAATTACGATTTGCGGATTTACAATTTGCTCTCTGGCCACCGCCTTCGGTAATTTGTAAATCCGTAAATCGTAATTCTTTATTTGTAATTGCGCAAATTCAAAAATCGTCAATCTGTAAATAGAAATTGCAAGGTGTTTCAAATCGACCGCTCATACATAGAGAATGTCAATTTAGAGTCGCTGCAGAGCCGTATCTGGGACATCCGCACCGACCACCAGTCCGACCCCACGCTGCCTCACATCGAGAACTATGGCATTACCGAGGAAGCCTTCGAGGCATACTTGGAGAAGAAGCAGAAGTTCGAGGATTTTAAGGAAACCTGGCGCAATCGTCGTCTGCTTATTCTAGGCAGTGTCTTCCTGCTCACGGTGGCCGCCTTCAGTCTCTTCTTCCGTCACACCACATGGGAAGCCTACGCCGTGGCTTTCATGCTCTGCATGCTTGTCTACATGATTTATATGACCATTGTCGCTTATCGTGGGCGGCAGTTCCACAACAATCCGTGCGAGACGTTTATCAAGGCCCTGCTGTTCTGGGACGAGAACAGGGACGGTGAACGTTGAAATGTCCACAGAGCACACAGAATTCACAGAATGATTCTGAGTTTTCTGTGTCTTTTGTGGGCGAAGACTTAACATTGAACACTGAACAGTGCGGGCTTTCCTTTTTTTCGTTATTCTTGCTTTGAGTGGATGTGCTGGCCGACATCAGGATGTCGTGCCTGCTGTTTCTATTGCTGATAGTGCCACTCCTCCTCCCACTCCCCACAAGATAACCAATATCAACCCAATCGTATCTGAGCGTCGCCAGATGCTTAATGCCGAGATTCGCTACTACATGGAGCGCCACACCCCCGTTGATGAGGGGTTCGACATGGTGGCACGCTATGCCGAGCGTGGCGACTCCTCGATGGCCGTCTATCTACCACAGGGGCGCATGACACTCCATAACACGCTCATTCATGGCCGAGGTAAGGCTTTGGTGCGCGATGCCCTTGGCCGCTTGGTGGTGGGCCGCTTTCAGGCCGACACGCTAGTTAGTGGTGTGCGCATCGACAGCACGGGTTTCTATGCCGGCATGATGAACCGCCGTGGCGAGGCATGGGGGCATGGCTTCTACCGCTCGGCCGACGGCAGCTATTTTGAGGGCTATTGGACCCACGACCAGCGTGAGGGCCTTGGCTTAGGCATAGGCCCTGGCTATCTGCGGGTGGGCGCATGGCGGCGCGACCAATTCAGAGGCGAGCGCATGAGCTACCACAGCAACCGCATCTATGGCATCGACATCTCGCGCTATCAGCACGAGCGGGGCCGTCGCACCTTCCCCATCGTGTGGGATCATCTGCGCATTTGGGATCTGGGGCATCGCATCAGTCAGGAGCGCGTAGCCGACACACTCGACTATCCCGTATCCTTCGTCTACATCAAGTCTACCGAAGGCGTCACCATCGAAAATAAGTATTACGATGCCGACGACTTCGCTGTCCGCAACCTTGGGCTGTCGGTGGGAGCATACCATTTCTTTTCCACCACTACCTCTCCCGACGAGCAAGCTCGTCATTTCCTCGCCAACACCCGTTTCTGTCGTGGCGACCTTCCGCCAATGCTCGATGTCGAGCCCAGCGATGCCAAGATTGACCAGATGGGCGGTCCCTTGGTGCTCTTCGATGCCATGCGTCGCTGGCTGCAAATAGTGGAAAAAACCGTGGGCGTCAAGCCCCTCATCTATATCAACCAGCGCTTCGTCAACCTCTACCTTTCCTTGGCGCCCGACCTCAAGGCGAACTACCATTTCTGGATTGCCCGTTACGGTGAGTATAAGCCCGATGTCCATCTTGACATCTGGCAGCTCTCTGGCGACGGCCATGTGCGGGGCATCATTCCCGAGGTCGACTTGAATGTGTTCAATGGCTACCAAGGCCAGTGGGAGGATTTCCTGCGACACAACACGGTGCGTTAGAAGGTGTTCAAGAACCTTCCGATGTGCTTTTGCTGTTTAGGGGAATTCCTATGAAATATTAGGGATTTTCCATTCCGTGTTTTGAGAATAAAGACGTATCTTTGCAGAGAATTCAACGATTTTCAAATACTTACGACTATGAAAGAGTTTACTTTTTTGCAGAAAGCCCTCTTGCTGGTGGCAATGATGGGGTGGACCATGATGGGTAGCGCACAGCGTTATGAGAAAGATCATGGCCGCGTTTATTTCTCCTATGGAATCATGGAGCATGTAGATATGCAGAGCTTCGTGGATTTGGGTGGCGGCTACGCCAAAGACCGCAACAACGTGTATAAGGATGGTCGCGTGCTGGAGTATGTCGACCCGTCGACGTTCCGTCTGAAGGACCGCAGCACGTGGCGGCATCACGAAAGGAACGAAGAGCCTGAAGCTGCTCCTCGTGGCTATTTCAAGACCAACATGAATGTGTACTACGGCGACCGCAAGTTGGATGCCATGGCCGCTAACTTTGTGGAATTGGGCGGTGGCTACGCCAAGGATGCCTTCAACGTGTACTACTGTGGCGAAAAGGTGAAAGGCGCTATGGCCGCGACTTTCAAATACACGGGCGACGGTTACGGCGAGGACTCCTTCAACGCCTATTACAAGGGGAAGAAAATAGAGTAGCGGGGGGTAATTGGCTGTCGCCGAAGGTACTTTCGCTCGAAAAAGAAAAGAAAAAAGGCTTTTTGTTTCGTTTTTTGCTCGCTTATTCGTAACTTTGCACCCAAATTCGAAAAACGACAATGAACGACACCTACAGCTACAAGAATGTAGAAGCAAAGATTTTCAGATTCGAAAAGGGTGGGGTGGGCGAGTATCATGTTATGCTCCGCATAGCCGACCCCCTTCTCACCTTCCAGCAGCAGCTCGATGCCTTGCTCGACGCTTGGCAGCAGATTCTTGCCTCCACAGGGGGCGTTGCGGTGTTTAAGCGCTATTTCCTCAGCGACGCCTCCAACCAGGCCGACGACATTTTGGCCGCCGACACCAGCGACTGCGCCAAGAGCATCATCCAGCAGGCTCCCCTCGACGGTACGAAGTTGGCATTATGGGCCTACCTGATGACGGGCGTGAACACCCGCCTCACCAATGGCGGACTCTATGAGGTGAGTCACGGGGCCTATCGCCATCTGTGGAACGGCTCCGCCCACAATCTGGCTGCCAACTCCGAGTATCAAACGCGCCTGCTCTTCAACGAATACATCATGCAACTGGCGCAGGAGGGCTGCAAACTCAAGGACAACTGCATCCGCACTTGGCTCTTCGTCAGCGACATCGACCTGAACTACGGTGGTGTGGTGCGTGCCCGCAACCAAGTGTTCTTCACGCAGGGCTTGACGCACGACTCCCACTTCATCGCTTCCACAGGTATAGGTGGAAGGGCACAAGACCCATGTGTACTCACGCAGATGGACAATTACGCCATTGCTGGCATAAGCCCGGAACAGGTTCACTATCTCTACGCTTCCACCCATCTGAACCGCACCAGCGACTACGGCGTTTCCTTCGAGCGCGGCACATATATCGACTATGGCGACCGCCGTCACGCCATCATCAGCGGCACCGCCAGCATCGACAACAAGGGGCAGATTGTGCATCCGAAGAATGTGGAGCAGCAGACGCGCCGCATGTGGGCCAACGTGGAGGCATTGCTCATCGAGGCCGATTGCACCTATGACGATGTGGCACACATGATTGTCTACCTGCGCGACCCCGCCGACTATCTCACTGTGCGTCGCCTCTATGAGGAGCGTTTCCCCGAAAAGCCCGTCGTCATCGTCCATGCTCCTGTCTGCCGCTCCGGCTGGCTCGTCGAAATGGAGTGCATGGCCGTGAAGGATATGAATAATCCGAAATTCCCCAACCTCTAAGAAGCGATAAGCTTTTTTCAAAATGGTAACGCCAAATTTTCAAAAGGCGTTACCATTTTTTCGTTCATGATTATCCGAAATCCGAAATAGTACCACCATTGTTCTGTTTCAAAGCATGAAACATGTATTTCAAAGCATAAAACATGTATCTCACGGCATGAAATATGTATTTCACGTCATAAATTAGAGGACCAACAGTTACATAAGTCTTTTTGTCTCCTATGCTGCCACATTGTGGCAGCCCCTGCACAAGAAGCCCCCGCCCGCAGCCAGCATTATATATATATTATAAGGTACGCGCGAAAGAGAACTCCAATATTCTCATCCTTTGGAGCTTTTCAATCGCTCCATTAGTCTCAAAAATGCTGGAAAAGCTTGACGAAAAAGCTAATTTTGTAACAAAACGTGAAAATATTTTCTTTTCTTTGAAAAAAGTTCCTGAAAAATTTTCTGTGTTCGTGGAAAAGTTGTACCTTTGCATCCGCTTTCGGCCAAAAAAGCCGGGGGCAAGAAGATAAGAGTTCTTTGAAAGG
>JAFZSR010000008.1 GCA_017619275.1 Prevotella sp.
AAGCACCTCCGCTATGTGTGCGCCCCTCCCTGCAATATAACTATATATAAATAATATATAATTATTATTAATAATATATAAAATACAATACCCTCTTTTTCTTCCCCACCATATTCAACCTCCTTAATGTCACAAAGTCACATGTCACAAAGTCGCATAATCTGTACTTCCCTAAAAAAAGTTGAATGGATTCTGTGTATGGAGAGCAAACCCACTGTCGCGTTTCACGACGGTGGGTATGATACCCGAGCCGGGGCTGCGCGATGTTTCTTTATCACACTAAAACAGACAAATTTGGGCCACATTTGTGGCCCAAATTAAAATGAATTAGAGAAATTCGTTTCTAAAAAACAAATGTCTTGATGTCTTGTTGTCTTAACGTCTTGTTGTCTTGATGTCTTGATGTCTTAACGTCTTGACGTCTGACATTACTTCACCACGACCTTACGGCCATTGACCACGACGATGCCCTTCTGCGGAGCGTTGATGCGCTGGCCCTGCAGGTTGAACATTGAACGCTGGGCGTTGAACGTTGAACGCTGGGCGTCGCTGATGCCGACGGTGGTTTCCTTCTCCTCGATGGCGAGGTTGCGGAACATCACGGCGCCGTTGGTGTAGCGCTTGATCAGGATGCGCAGACGGACGGTCTGTCCGGCATACTCGGTGAAGTCGATGCTGTAGGGCTCGAACACGCCGTTGACCCAGTAGTTGCCGGCCTCCAGCTCTGCGTCGGGGTCGGCCTCCACGGCGGGCATGTTGTCCTTGTTGAGGGTGAGGATGTTGGTGTACTCCTCGCCGTCGGTGGTGAGCTGCAGGGCGAACTCCTCGCCGTCGAGCATCTCGTAGGTGGGTGCTGCGAAGGTGCGGAAGGTAAACATGCTGGCGGCGACGTCGACCTTCAGGGTGTTGGCTTCGGCGCCCAGCTCGATGGTGGGCGACTCCATCCAGGTGGTCTTCAGGTCATCGGTGTTAGTGAACGAAATCTGGCTCTTGAAGTAGGGTATCTCTTCATAGTTGTTGTTGGTCCAGGTGTAGTCTTCGTCCATGGTCCATCCCACGGGTGCGAAGGAGCCGTCCATATCGGGCACGAAGCTCCAGGGCAGCACGGCGGTGGTCATGACGCTCTGGTCGAGGTAGAGCGATGAGTAGGCGCCATTGCCGTCGGTGCTCCATGCGCGGAAGTAGTAGGCCTTGCCAGGCTCCAGTCCGGTGACCTCGATGGCGTCGGTCGATTCGCCCACATACACCACTTGGTTCTGTCCGGTGGCGTAGCCCACGATCTCCCAATCCTCTACGATGAAGTACTCGTAGTCGATGGCGTCGCCCACGGCATAGGTTCCTTCAGGCTGTCCGAACCATCCGTTCTCGAAGGGCTGTCCGTAGGGGTTCGTCTCCACGCGGTCGCTGATGGCCACGAGGACGGGGCTGCCAGCGGCCTCCACGCTGAGCGTGACGCTGTTCTTGCCCACAGCGGTGATGGCGAGTGCGGCGGGAGCGCCGGGCTTGGTGACGATGCTGCCCGAGGTGGCCTGTCCGTAGAGCGGACCGGCGGAGCACATGGAGTTGAAGGGAACGAAGATGAGGGTGTAGTTGGTGTTGCTCTGCAGGTCGTTGGGCGTGCTGAAGCTCACGCTGGCCAGCATACCACCCCCAGCGGCGTCGCTGGCAGCCACCTTAGCCACCACGCGCGAGGTGCCAATCATGTCGCCCACGGCATACTTGGTGCGGTCGGTGGGTGCGGCGGTGATGTCGCCATCGGTGTTGGCCAGCACGAGGTAGTGGTCGGCGTCGGTTAGCACAATCTTTCCGCTAATCTGGGTGCTGGTGCTGGTGAGGATCACGTTGTTAACGGCTGCTGTGGGCGTGGTGCAAGCCTCGGGAGCCTCGAAGGTGTAGGTGGTGCCGTCGGCGGGGTACTGCTCTGTGGAGTAGGTGATGCTGGCGTCGGAGGCGCCTACGGTCTGGCCGTCCCAGCTCTGCACCTGGAGGAAGTCGCGTGGGTCGCCCAGGATGCCGATGCGCATGAAGTGGTAGTTGCCAGTCTCCTGTGGCTGGAATCCGCTCACCTGCATGGCTATGTTGCCCGTGGCCTCATAGAGGCGGTACTGTATCTGAGCCTTGTTGCCGCACTCGTCGGCATCGGCGCTCCAGGTGGTCTGGAAGCCCAGGTTCTTGTACTGGATGGTGAGCACGCGGCTGCCGGCCTCGCCCTCGGTCTTGTAGCTAATCTCGGTGTCGTCGTAGCCATAGACGCCCTGTCGCGAGGTGATGCCAAAGGCGTCGTGCAGGCCGCTGTTCTCATAGAACGACATGGCGTTCTTGTGCAGGTCGGTGGTGATGACCTGTGTGGGCGAGAGCTGAATCTCGCCGTCGGTGCCGATGAGGAAGTACTTCATCGATTGGCCGTTGTAGCCAAAGTCGAAGCCGATGGGGAAGCCGGTAACGTCCTCGGCGGTGTTGAAGTTCATGTTGCCGTCGGCATCGAGCATCAGACCTTTCAGGTCGGTGCCCACGGTGCCTTGCAGGTCAACCACGGTGGCACCCTCCAGGGCGACGTAGTCGGCGGTGGTGGTGGTCACTTCGTAGGCAATCATCTGTGCCGATGCGGGCAGGATGCCTAAGAGGGCCGTAGCCAAAAAAGCGGAAATCTTTTTCATAAGCGTTTTGTTTGATTAGTTAATATATAATGAGATGATAATATTTGATTGGTTGGGTAGCGCAGCCACTCCCCTCCCCTTGAAGGGAGGGGAGTGGCTGCGCGTTGTTTATGCAGATGCATTGCAATCATCCGTTCAATCCGTTTTAATCCGTTGTTTAAACTAGCGCAGCTGCTTGGTGGTGGTGCCGTCGGCTTGGCGCACGATGTTCAGGCCGAATGCGGGCTTGCTGATGCGCTGGCCCTGCAGGTTGAACGTGGCGGGTTGAACGTTGAGTGTTGAACGTTCAACGTTCTCGATGCCTACGGTAGGTCCATCGTCGTAGGTGACGTCATAGTTGCCGTCGATGCCGATGCGGAAGATGGTGATGCCGGGGTTCTTGCCGGTCTTGGTCTCGCGGTAGAACAGGTAGAGGGCCTCGTCTTCACAGATCATGGTGACGTCGGTGGGGGCGATGTCGCGGGCGATGGTGCGCGTCCAGACGCGCTCGCTGAAATCGCTGTTGTAGCGGCGGATGGTGAACGACTCCTTGCTGTAGGTGGTGATGTCGCGATAGGCCACGAGCCAGTCGCCGTTCTTCACAGCGCCCACGCCCGTCTTCACCATGCCAAAGTAGTAGCCGCCACTGGTGGCGTCGTTCTTGCCGGCCACCTCAACACCAGTGTCGTCGAAGAGGTAGTCGCCGTCGTAGGTGAAGCGCTGCGCCATCACGGCTCCCTTGCCAGCGAGCTGCGAGGCGAACTGCACCAAGATCTCTTGCGTCTCGGGATTGGCGGCAATGGCGGGGTAGTTGTGGTCGTATTCCTCGGCGTTGTAGGCGTCAAGGCCGGTGAGACCGAAGGCCAGCGAGCCGTCGGCGTTGATGTGCTGCACGCGGATGTTGTGCGAGAATTCGCCCATGAAGCGCTGGAAGGCCACGCAGGCACCGCCCATGCCATCGGGCACGATGCGGTAGTGGTTCATCTCATAGCCGCCATAGTAATGGTCGTCGTAGATGACCGGCTCGCTCCACTGCGGCTCCAGGTCGCGGTTCAAGCGCTGCACGCGGGCTCCGTCGGCGGTGTGGTCGAAGAACAGCAGGTCGCCGTCGTCGGTGGGCAAAATCTGGTATTGCAGGAACATGTCGTTGATCAGCACGCGGGGCTCGTCCCAAGCCGTGGTTCCGTCGTCGTTGATGCGCTGGATGTAGGTCACGGCGCTCTCGTCGGTGTAGTCGCTGTTCACGAAGATGAAGAACGTGTCGTCGCCCACCACGAAGGCGTTGGTGAAGGCGGCATTGGTGAACTGCGGGTATTCCACGCCGTCGAGACCCCAGAGGAAGTTGCCCTCCTGGTCGATCTTGTAGATGGCGGGCGAGAAGGTGCTGGCACCATCCTGGTCGTCGGCCATGGAGGCCTCTTCGGCACGACCGTCGGCCACGGTGACGATGGCGCTGCCGTCGGAAGCCACACACAGGGCATACTCCGACCACCACGAGGTGGTGGCGTAGTCGTTCACCATGATGGGCTCAGCGAACTGGGGCACACCGTCGCGGTCGAGCAACTGCAGATAGGTGCGCACGGCAGAGCGCGAGATGCCGTTCACGTCTTTGCGACCCCATGTGCGCCAGGCGAGCCAGGTCTTCTTGTCGGCGGTGCGGGCGGCCTTTGGCGAGCAGGCGTAGTAGTCGCCGCCAACATGTGTCTCGCCGTTCTCGTCGACGTAGGTGGTACTGAAAATGCACTTCGGGGTGCCATTGGTGTTCCACTGTGCATGAGCGGGGGCTGCCATGGCTATGGCCAGAAGCAGCAGTGAGTAGAGTTTTTTCTTCATGTTGATAAATATTTAGGAATGATAAGTATCTTATACAAATGACTTTTTTTCTAACAACGGATTGCACGGATTTCACGGATTGGCTGCGCGTGGCAATCATCCGTTAAATCCGTTTTAATCCGTTGTTGATGCAGGCACTCATCCGTTTAATCCGTTTTCATCCGTTGTTGATATAACCTACTTATGAATGATTTTCTTGTTCTTCTTGATAATAATGGGCGAGCGGCCAGTAGCGGGACGACCGTCGACGTTGAACGATGGACGTTCAACGTTCAACGTTAAACGTTCAACGTCGCTAATGGCCGATGGAACGGTGTTCTGCAGACTGAAGAAGACGTCGTGGAGGGCATCGGTGTAGGTGTCCTGCACCATCAGGCGGGTCTTGCCGTCGGCGGTCACCTGATGCAGCATGTAGTAGCCACGGCCGAAGTCGCCGGTGATGCCGTCGCCGCCAGCATCTTCAAACTCCAGCAGGTAGCAGTCGTCGACGGTGAGCGGCAGGTCGATGACCACCTTCTTGCGCGGCTCGGTGTAGGGTCCGCCTTGGCACACCACGTCGCCGGCGCTGTTGAGCACGGCCCAGGTGGTCTCCTCGGGCTTCTGGTCGGTCATGATGGTCAGTCGCACGGCGTTCTGGGCGCGGTGGGCGTTGGCGATGGTCAGGGGGTAGTGCACGCTCTCGTCGGCGGCCACGCCGTTGAGGTCGCTCATCCACACCTCCACCTGGTTGTTGGCTTCGTCGGTGAGGGTGAAGTCGGTGAAGAGCGGCGTGCGCAGGTTGATGATGTCGAGCGGCTCCAGCTCGCCGCTCCACTCGGTGCGCTGAACGGTGCCGTTAATGCTCACGTTGATGACGGCCGAGCGCAGCGTCTCGGTGCCCGTGTTGCGCAACCTCAGGTCGGCGGTGAACTGCGGGGTGCAGATGCGCTGCGGGGTGTTGCTCACCTTCAGAATCTTCATGGCGCGCGGACTGCCCGTGGGCCGCGGGGTGTAGGTGGTGCAGAGGATGCTCTTCGTCTGCATGTCCTGAATAAAGGAGACAATACCCAGCTCGTTCTCGTCCTTGAAGCCGCTGATGGGCCAGGTGTAGTCATACTCCAACGGCGTAGCCTGCATGTTGCCGGGCAACAGCAGACCGTCGGCAGCGGGGAGCAGATGGCGCATGACGTAGTTCCACGAGCGCTCGCCGTTGGGGGCGGGGTCGGTCTGCTCGATGCGCTCCTCCACCACGGCGGCAAAGAGGCGCAGGTCGTGACCAGGCTGCGGCGTCAGGCGTGCCACCTGCCAGTGCAGATGCAACTGATTGTCGTCATCGATGCTGGCCTGCGTGAAGAGGTCGGCGGTGGACTCGGCCTGTCCGGCTACGTCGATGTAGGTGCCCAGCTGTGCTTCATAGCCCCAGGCTCCGACATGCTGACCGTCGACGAAGAGCGCGGGCACACCCGTTATGCCGTAGAAGTTGGCACGCTGCAGCACGTCGGTGGGATTCTGCAAATAGAAGGGGTCGGTGGCCGATGGGAAGTTCCAGTGGTAGGTGATGGCCACCATATCGCCCATGCGGTTGTAGATGGTTTCGTCGAGGGCAGGCGAGAACTCGGCACAGGGGTCGCAGCTGGTGTTGGTGAACTCCTCGAAGAGAACCAGGCGGGGACGATCGGGGGCTGGCGTGCCGGTGAGGCTGAAGTTCACGATGTGCGAGGCCCCGTCGTAGTCGCCCTGCGTCAGTCGGGTCTGCTTGCCAGAGGCATCGAGCTGGAACAGCTGGTAGTAGCCGTTGCCGGCGGCTCCCTTGATGCCGTCGCCACCCGCATCGAGCAGCAGCAGCTGGTAGCAGTCGTCGTGGCGCAAGTCGAAGTCCTCGGTGATGAACTTGCGGGCCTCGGTATAGGGGCCGCCCTGCCGCACCATGGTGCCCTGCGAGTCGAAGAGCTGCCAGGTGGTCTCCTCGGGCTTCTTGTCGGTATAGATTTTCATGCGCACGCCGTAGGTGGCTTGCACGGCATTGCTGAATTGGGTGGAGATGCCGTTGCTGCGAGCCGAAGTGCCGTTGATGGCGCTGAACCACACCTCGGCCACGTTCTGCCCCTCGTTCACCAGCCTGAAGTTGGTGTGGGGACCGAAGGCCATAGTGTCGCGCTGCAGGTAGCCCAGGTTGCCCTCCCAGGCATACTGCTCCACCGCGCCGTTCACGCTGACGTTGAGCGTGGCGGAGGTGATGGCGTTGGCGCCGTCGTTGCGTAGGATGACGCGACCGCTGTAGTCGGGACGGCAGATGAGGTCGGGCGTGTCGTAGAGGTTGGCCAGTGCCAGGCGGTTCTCGCCCTCGGCGTTGGGACCGGCATAGGCCGTGACCAGAATCTCGCGTGTGCTCATATCTTGCAGATAGGCCACCACGCCCAACTGCTGCAGGTCGTCGAAGAAGTCGATGTCCCACTGGCCCTCCCATTCGTAGGTGGTGCTGGCGGCGAGCGTCGTTGCGGGCTGCCAGCCTTGGGCGGCGGTGAGCATCTTGCGCATGGTGTAGTTCAGCTCGGTCTCGTCGTTGGGATAGGGCGTGGCTGCTTCGATATGCTCTTCGATGGCTGCCACGAAGAGGCGCAGGTTGCCGTTCTCCACGTCGGCGTGGGGCGTGAGGCGCGCCGTGGCCGTGAGGTGGTTGCCCTCCAGCTGTTTCGTTATCGTCAGGTCGTAGTCCAAGGGAATCTCCTGACACAGGGAGATGGCGGCGTTCATGGCGGCAAACGTGCGCTCGGTCATCTCATGACCATCGACAATGGTGGTGGGCACGCCAGTGACGTTGTAGAAGTCAACCTTCGCCTGGTGCGCCTCCTGGTCATAGAGGTAGAAGGGGTCGTTGCGGTCGGGGTAGCCCGAATGGTATTTGATGGCGATGCAGTCGCCCAGTCGGTAGTGGATGACTGAATCGAGCACTGGCGACCACGAGGCGCAGGGGCCGCAGCCCGTGTTGGTGAACTCCTCTACCAACACCAACCGTTTTTGGGCGTTGACAGATAGGGGCAAAAACGGCAAAAAAGCTAACAATAATACAAATACTCGTTTCATTCTGATGGTATTTTGTCGGCAAAATTACAATTTTTCTATTAAAAAGGAAATAAAATGAAAAAAAAATTTTAGCAACAAAGCAATTTTTGAGCGTAAACGCGTCTCTTTGTTTCTCACCGAAACTAAAAAAAGTTAAAAGCAGGAGTTGTTGCGGCATAATGTGTAACTTTGCACCATCACAGTCGTCTTCAACTTTAGAGGGGATGAAAGAACTCAGCTTCCGCACCGATGTGTTGCCGCTGAAAGACGAACTCTTCCGGTTGGCACTGCGCATCACCCTCAACAGGGATGATGCTGAGGACGTTGTGCAGGAGACCATGATGCGGGTGTGGAACCGCCGCGAGCGGTGGCACGAGCTGGAGTCGATGGAAGCCTTCTGCCTCACCATCTGCCGCAATGTGGCACTCGACAAGCTGAAAAGGGCAGACCTGCAAAACGCCTCGCTCGACGAGGCTACACTGGGAGGATATGAGCACGCCGACCCCTCGTACGCCGCCAACCCCGAGGAGCAAACCGTGCAGCACGACCGAGTGGAGCAGGTAAGAAAGCTAATGGCACAGCTGCCCGAAAAACAGCGAACCTGCATGCAGCTGCGCGATGCCGAGGGAAAACCCTACAAGGAGATAGCCCAAGTGATGGGCATCACCGAGCAGCAAGTGAAGATCAACATCTTCCGGGCGCGGCAAACAATTAAACAGAAGTTTCAACAACTGGAGCAACATGGATTATAAGTACATTGAGCAATTGCTCGACCGTTACTTCGAGGGTGAGACCACCCTGCAGGAAGAGCAGATCCTGAAGGCTTTCTATGCGCAAGGAGCGCTGACAGAGATGCCCGAAGGGTTGCGCCGCTATGCTGCTTTGTTCAGTGTGATGGCAGAGCGCCCCACGTTGGACAGCGATTTCGACGACCGCATGCTCCAGATGATTGGCGAACAACAGCCAGAGCCTGCCACTCCGCAGGTAAAGGCCCGCACCATCAGCCTGGCCGACCGTCTGCGCCCACTCTTCGGAGCGGCAGCTGTGGTGGCCATCATGCTCACGCTGGCAGGCGCCATCAGCCAGTCGTTCAAGCATAACGACACCTGGGTGGATGCCGACGAATATGCTCAGCGCGGCGTCACCGTGGCTCCTGCCGAGCCTGCCGTGGCCTTCGAGCAGCCTGCGCTGACCGACTCGCTGGTGATGGCGGTAGACTCCATCAAGTTGAAGATTGAAAACTGAAAATTATTTCTATGCTTTCTCTATAACAATATCATTTAGGATTAAAACAACAAAAAAGGTCAAGCTGTGAAGCTTCACATTTTTCCAAAAGAGCCAAAAAGGGCCGACCGTCGGGAGCGACAGTCGGCCCTGCTCATGTATTAGGGCGTTTCTGTTCACTTTTTTTCCACTTCCTTTGGCTTATCGCCCTTTTTTTCGTATTTTTGCCGTCCGAGAGATGATAAAGTGATGGAAATGAAACACTATCTTGACGATGCCATCGGTCTGCTGAGCCAACTGATTGCAACGCCGCGCGTGAGCCGCGAAGAGGCGGCCGCCGCCACCCTGATGCAGCAGCAGATGCAGCAATGGGGCCTGAAGCCGCAGCGCGAGGGAAACAATGTGTGGGCGGTGTGCCCCAACTACAACGAACAGCTTCCCACGCTGCTGCTCAACGCCCACATCGACACGGTGAAGGCTGTGGCCTCGTGGACACGCCAGCCGCTGGTACCCACCATCGAGGGCGACCGCCTCTATGGACTTGGCAGCAACGACTGCGGTGGTGGACTGGTGACGCTGCTTATGACCTATCGTTGGTGGCTCGACAGCGGCCTCAACAAGTTTAACCTGGTGTATCTGGCCTCGGCCGAGGAAGAGGTGTCGGGGCGCGATGGGTTCAGTCGCGTGCTGCCTATGCTGCCACCTATCGACGCCGCCATCGTGGGCGAACCCACGGGCATGCAGCCCGCCGTGGCCGAGCGAGGACTGATGGTCATCGACGGCTATGCCAAGGGCGTGAGCGGTCATGCCGCGCGCGGCGAGGGCGTAAACGCCATCTACGAGGCACTGGAAGACCTGGTGTGGCTGCGCGACTACCGCTTTGAGCGACAAAGCCCCTTGCTGGGCGAGACGCGCATGACGGTGACGCAGGTGGAGAGCGGCACACAGCACAATGTGGTGCCCGACCGTCTGCATTTCGTGCTCGACGTAAGACCCACTGAACAATATACCAACGAGGAACTGCTCGGCTTCCTGCAGCAGCACATGCGCCGCTGCCAATTGGAGGCGCGCTCGCTGCGACTGCGGTCGTCGTCCATCGCTGCCGACCATCCGCTGGTGCGCTGTTGCCAAGCGCTGGGCTTGCAGCCTTTCGGTTCGCCCACATTGAGCGACCAGGCGCTGATGCCCTTCCCCTCGCTGAAGCTCGGACCCGGACAGTCGTCACGCTCCCATTCGGCCGACGAGTTCGTCTGCATCACGGAGCTGAACAGCGCCTTGAATCTCTACGCCCAACTGCTCATCTTACTAAACGACGACATTGATGGAATCCTTCCATATTAAAATGAAAGCAAAACGATGGCTGATGTTGGCTGTTGCCGTCCTGTCTTATTGCGGGCCAGCGCTGGCTGTCGAACCCTTTCCCGAAAGTCTGTATGATCTGCTGATGATCAGACTCAACGCACGCTCGTTGCCATTGGTAAACATCGTTGTCGACCCATCGGAGCTCCAAACGACGAGCTTCGTGCCTGGCGAGATAGAGATTTCCGACTGGCACCGGCGCACCGACCCCGAGCAGTTCACGGTGAAGTACCACTGTAAATATCGTATTCGCGGAGGCACCTCCACCGTCTTCGACAAGAAGTCGTTTGCGGTGAAGCTGCTCGACGATAACGGCGAGGACCTGAATGCCAACCTTTTCGGCATCCGCGAGGAGAACAGCTGGATCCTCGACGCCATGGCCATCGACCGCACCAGAATGCGCAACCGCGTGTGCTTCGATGTGTGGAACGACCTGAGCGTCACCCCTTACGACACGGACTACAACGGTCGCAACGGCACGGAGGGCATCTTCGTCGAGGTGTTCATCAACAAGGAGTATAACGGCATCTACTGTCTGACCGACAAGATTGACCGCAAGCTGCTGGACCTGAAAAAGGCGCAGGTGGATGAGGAGGGCAATGTGACCACCAGGGGCGTGCTCTACAAAGGCGAGAAATGGGGCGACTACACCGACATTTGGCTCCTCGGCTACGAAGAGGCCGACACCGACACCACAGCCTGGAACGCCTGGGAGCTGCAATACCCCGACGACTATCCATCGCAGGACGCTTGGCAGCCGCTGATGGATTTGATAGACTTCTGCTCGGAGGCGACGAGCGACGATGAGTTCCTGGAAGCCTACCAAGACTGGTTCTACGCCGACAACCTGGCCGACTATGCCCTGTTCACCATGGCGCTGAACGTGGGCGACAACGCCTACAAGAACACCTTCTTCTCGGTGAAGAACATCAACAAGGGGCACTGCTTCCTGCTGACGCCTTGGGATATGGACATGTCGCTCGGCGGCAACTGGAACGGCGATATAGACAGTTCATTGGTCAGCTTCAGGCGCTACAACAGTGTGGCGCCCTACAACAGGCTAATCTGGCACAACTTGGACAACTTCAAGCAGCTGCTTGCCAGCAAATGGGAGGAGTATGGCGAGACGCTGTTCTCGTGCGACGCCATCGCCCGCCGACTGGACGATTACGCTGAGTTGTTTACAAATTCTGGCGCATGGAAAAGGGAGTATAACAAGTGGAACGGCAACCCCGTGCCCCTCCAAGCGGACATTGCCGATGAGCTGGCCTACGTGAAGAACTGGTATGAGAAAAACCATGAGAGCCTATGCGAGCAAGTAGACTTGAGCGTCACCACAGCCATTAATGACGTTGAACGTTTAACGTTTCGCTCGGCTCTGCCGCTTCGCTTGTCGAAGAACGTTGAACGTGCAATGTTCAACTTGCAGGGTCAGCGTATCAGCAGCCTGCAAAAGGGTATCGTAGTGGTGAATGGCAAAAAGGTTGTAGTAGAAAAATAAGGCTATGTCCTGGAAACTGAAATATCGCTGCAAGGATTGTGGGTATGAAGCCGAGGTGTATGAAGGGCGCGGCCTTTTCCGACAGCAGATTACCCCAATGAACTGCCCCGACTGCAAGACGATCCAAAATATTGTGGTGGGGGGCATCATTGCCGATGTAGCCCCTTCGTACAGAAGCGAGGTGGGCCGCCTGTGCTTGAACTGTGGCAGTGATCGCGTGAGGATATGGGACAAGAAAACCTGTCCGAAATGCCAGGGAAAAATGGAGCAAACGGGAGAAAAAGAATTCTGGACTTAAAATAACACAAAACATGAAAGTAGTTTCGCCCATTGAAGTAAAACGAAATGATCGGTTGGCAAAGACCATCATCAAAAACCTGCAACGCCGACACATCGAGGCTTTCTATTGCCCAACGGCGGAAGAGGCTGTGCAAAAGGTTTCTGAACTCATTGCCGACGGGAGCAGTGTGACATGGGGCGGCACGATGACCGTCCGCGACCTTGGCATCCCCGACTATCTTAGAAGTCGTGGAACGCTGGAGGTGCTCGACCGCGACCTTGTGCAAACACCCGAGGAGAAGCTGGCCTGCTATCTCAAGGCTTTCTCGACCGATGTCTACCTCACCAGTGCCAATGCTATCTCGGAGGATGGCGTGATCGTAAACATCGACGGTAATGGCAACCGTGTGGCTGCCATTACTTGGGGTCCGAAGAAGGTGATCTTCGTGATAGGGTTGAACAAGGTGGCCCAGACCGTGGAGGCTGCATTAGCCCGAGCACGCAGCACGGCATCGCCCATCAACGCTGCCCGGTTCGACATCAAAACGCCTTGTCAGGTGGATGGCGTGTGCCATAATTGCAACTCGGCTGATAGCATCTGCAACTATGTCCACTTCCTCAGAAACTCGCCCAAAGGCCGACATGTCGTGGTGTTGGTAGGCGAGAGCCTGGGCTATTAGTTCTGCTATCATTAGTGTCCAGTAAAATGAGCTGAGCCGATTGTACCATCTGTATTGGGATAAACGACGCGCAGCCACTCCCCTCCCTTCAAGGGGAGGGGTTAGGGGTGGGGTCTCTAAATACCTGCGAATGAAGAATATACAGACCCCACCCCTGCCCTTCCCCGTAAGGGCAGGGTTCAGGAGGGGAGTGGCTGCGCTTTGTTTTTGGACTACTTAAACAACAAAAACAACTCGGCTTTCTTGCGTTCCTGCGGTGACAAGAACATTATCTATATCTAGTGCAAAGGTAAGAGCAGCCACTTTGCTTTTGCAAAGAACTTTTCGGTCTTAACGACCGATTTGAGTTTAAACCGCGACGCAGTCTATATAAACTGTGACGCGGTTTTTATAGATTACGACGTAGTTTATAAAAACCACGACATAATATGAAGAATGTCTGTATGTCTAGAGCAAAAGTCCTGGTGCAGGTAGTTTTTCCCCGCACACCCATATTCTGCTATTTCATTTCCTGCACCAGCTGCCGCATCTCCTTGTTGCCGACGGCGTAGGTATAGATGCGCAGATCGGCAACGTCGGTCTGCGTCAGGTACTTGTCGCCAGGGAAAGGAGCGCGGCCTATCCAGCAGTTGGCGGGAGCCTCCTTGAATATCTCGGCGAGGATGGGCATCTTTTCATTGCGACCTATGAGCTTGCCGTCGAGGTAGAGTTCGCCTTGGTGGCCCTGCTGGCGGTAAAGCACATGGTGCCAAACATCGCGCTTGGGCTTGCCGCCCTGCATGATGATTTCCTCGTGCTCGTAGCCACCCGTGGAGGTCTCGAAGCGCTGCTCGTTCAGTCGCATGGCCATGTAGGGGCCTTCATGGGCGCTGTTCTCTGCCAAATGTGAGAAGGCGAAGAGGAAATGACCATAGCCGTCGAGCGCGTTCTCAGAGCCTACCTTGAAGCGGACAGAAATCGAGAAGTCGCGCAGACGGCCGACGAGCGCGCCCGTCTCTGCCGTGAGGTCGTAGTAGCCGTTGTTCGTCCCTAAATGCAGGATGCCGTCGTCGGTCGCCTTGGCATCGCGCCGCATGTATTCGGGTTGCCACACAAAGCGGTATTCCGCCTGCTGCTCTGCCTTGATGGTTGGCGTGGGCAGAGCAGAGGTCATGCTGGCGGTAATCCTGCGGATATGGTCTTTCAGAATCTTGTAGGCGGGCTGTGGCATGGCGCCGTGATCGTAGCCCTGCATCTCATAAAGCGTCGCGTCCTTGTGGCCCACCAGCTTCAGCATGCGCCAGAAGTAGGCCTGCTCCTCGTAGCGTCCATAAAACTCCAGCTCGCGGTCGCCGGAAATGATGATGATAGGCGGCGCGTCGGGACGGATATAGGTGAGTGGGGCGTAGCGGTCGATGGTGGGCTGCAGCGGAGGGATGCCCTGCTGCTTGCGGATATTGTAATGCGTGATGCACTGTCCGCTGAAAGGCACGAGGGCTGCCAGCGAGTCGGCATCGACACCGTACTTGGCCAGCCACCGCTTGTCGAGTCCAATCATGTCGAGTAGATAGCCTCCTGCCGAGTGTCCGGCCACGAAGATTTTGCGCTTGCTGCCGCCATACTTCCCGATGTTCTTGTAGGTCCAGGCCACGGCAGCCGCAGCATCGTCGAGGATGTCATCGATGTTGGCCTTGGGCAGTAGTCGGTAGTTGGCCGCCACTACAACGAGTCCGCTGTTCTTCAGCTGAGCGTCGATGTGCTTGCTGCCCCCTTCAATGCCGCCGCCGTGGAACCACACCACTACGGGCGCCTCCTTCTGGTTGGTGGGGTAATACACGTCGAGCTTGCAGCGCTCCTGGGCGTAGGCATCGGTCGACTGCGTGTAGGGAATGTCGTTCACTTGGTTGTACTGCGCCCTTGCCACTGCTGTGCAGAGTAGCAGGACGGCGACGATTGCGACAAAGCCCTTTCGGCTTTCCCGCTTCACGGGGATGCTCAAATGTTTCATCATCTTAGTCTTTTTGTTGGGTATGTTCACTATTTGGCTACAAAGATAAAACTTTTTTCTATAATAATGTGTGAAACAGTAACAAATATTGTGAACAGCTTGCACTTTTTGGGCAGATGGGCAATGGAATTAGAGAAATATTCGTAACTTTGCAGCAAACTTTTCGAAAAAACGATAACAAACATGAAACTGGCAGAAGCATTAAGCATCCGAAAGGACTTGCAGAAGCGCATCCAGCAGTTGGGACAGCGCATTCAGAACAACGTGAAGGTGCAGGAGGGCGACAAACCCTCGGAGGATCCTGTAGAGCTGATGAAGGAACTCGGCTCGTGCCTCTCGCAGCTTGAAACACTCATCTGGCGCATCAACGCCACGAACATGCAAACCCGCGATGGCAACGGAAAGACGCTGACAGAGCTGATGGCAAAAAAGGACGTGCTCACCATGCGAATCAGCACGCTGCGCAACGCCTTCGACGCGGCATCAACGGGTCACGACCGCTACTCCCGCTCAGAAATCAAAATGGTGACGGTCGTCGACGTGAAGGCACTTGGCAAGCAGATTGACGACTATTCGGCTCAGCTTCGAAAGCTCGACATCGAGATTCAGTCGCTGAACTTCCAGACAGAGCTTCTGGAAGTTGAAGCTTGAAAAGTGAACCATAGGCATCCGCATTCACAGGGCGAACTGGAAAATCCTATTTGACCGCTGCCCGGAGCCGTCAGCACCCGTTCCGTTAAGGGACATCACGGCGCAGGCTCAGCACGTCTTTACGCGTATGCACGGCACATGTAGCATATTGCACTACCTCCCGGTTGACTATGAATGTCGGATGCCTTTTTTTCTGTTTTCCCCTCACATCGCCATTTCCACAAATGAAAAAGATTTATGCGCTCCTCACAGCCTTTGTGCTGACGATTGCCGCCACGGGTCAGACCCTGAACGTAAAGGTGGGCAACGTCACTTATCAGTTCCCTGCCACTCAGGCGGGCGAGATGAACTATAGCAACGGTAAGACGTTGACCATTATGGGCAAGTTGTTTACGCTGACCGACATCGAAGCCATTACGGCGGACGACACGAGCGTGAAGGATAACACGGTGGCGGTGGCCTATAATGGAACCACGGCCACGGTGACCATCGCGGGCAACGTGGCTCAGTATGTGGATGCCACCGTCAGCGGTGCCCACGTAGCCATCAACCAGACGAATACCGCCGACATCGATGACGATGAGATTACCTACACCATAAGCGGAACCTCGGAAGACGGATCGTTTGCGTTGGACGGCAGTTACAAGTGTAGCATCCAACTAGCAGGCGTGACGCTGACCAATCCTAACGGCAGTGCCATCAACATCAACAATAAGAAGCGCATTCAAATCAGCGCCAAGAAGGATACCGACAACACACTGGCCGATGGCGCCGCTGGCTCGCAGAAGGCGTGCATCTATAGCAAAGGACAGCTGCAGTTGCAAGGTAACGGCAGACTGGATGTCGTGGGCAACGCGGCGCATGCCATCAAGAGTGGTGACTACATCTCGGTGAAGAACCTAACGCTGAACATCGCATCGGCCGCAAAGGATGGCATCTCGTGCAACAAGTATTTCCAGATGAAGAGCGGCAATGTGACCATTCAGGGCGTGGGCGACGATGGCATTCAGGTGGAATTGGAGGCCGACGATGAGACGACGGCCGAAACCGAAGGCCATGAGGACGAAAACTCCGGCAACATCTATATTGAGGATGGCACGCTCGTCATCACCGTTCCCGCAACGGCAGCTGGCGGCAAGTGTCTGAAGGCCAATGGTCGGGCAAGCATCATCGGCGGCAGCCTCACGCTGACGGCCAACGGCAAGGTTGACACCAGCGACAGCAGCGACCCGTCGTATACTGCTGCCATCAAGGGCACTAACGTCACGGTGGCGGGCGGCAACATCGACATCACGGTGAAGGGCGCAGCTGGTCGGGGTATCTCGGCCGACGAAACCATCACCACCGACGGCGGTGTGCTCACCATCACCAATAGCGGTGCTCCTACCACCATCTCGAGCGATGTGAAAGGTGCCAAAGGTTTGAAGGCACTCAACATCGCGCTTAACGACGGCACCATCAACATCACCATGAGCGGCAATGCCTCGAAGGCTATTCGTTGCGGCGACGGAACGAAGTCGACCAGCGGTGGCGGTGGCGGTTGGCCTGGTGGTGGCGGTGGTTGGCCTGGCGGCCCAGGAGGACCTGGCGGAGGTGGCGGGCCTGGTGGTGGCTCCACGTGGACGAACATCACTGGTTCCTACAGCCAAGGCACAAGCGACGGCACTGGCCCCACGCTCACTATCACACAAACTGGTTCCACCAGCAGTTCTTCTTCGGCCAAGGCCATCAAAGCCATCTGCGCCGTGACCATCTACGGCGGTCAGACCGAGATTACCACGACCAAAAGCAGTGCCGAAGGACTGGAGTCGAAGACCAGTATCGACATCCGCGGCGGTCAGCACTATCTGAAGTGCTACGACGACTGCATGAACTCGGCAGGGAAAATCAGCTTCAACGGCGGCACCACCGTCTGCTACTCCACGGGCAACGATGCCATTGACTCGAATGCCGGCAGCAGCGGCGCCATCACCATCGGCGACGGCTCCGTGCTGGCCTACATGACCAGGGGCGACCCCGACGAAGCCTTCGACTGCGACAACAATAACTATATCCAGATTACCGGCACAGGCATCGCCATCGGTGCCGGTGGCAAGCAGAGCAGCGCCTCGGGCACCGTCTCGGGCGCGAATCAGGGCTACGCTTTCCCCGGTACGGTCACCTTCAAGGCCAATGTCTATAACACGCTGGCCGATGCTTCTGGCCAGAACCTCGTGACCTTCCAACTGCCCGTAGCCATCAGAAGCACGTGTACCTTCATCACCGCCACGGGCATGGTAAAAGGCTCCACATACACCGTGAAGTCATCGGAGACGGCTCCCACCGACGCCACCACCACCTGGCACGGTTTGTACCTCGGCTCATCGGCCACCGGAACAACCAATGTTGCCTCATTCACGGCCAAATAAACTATTAACTTGGACGAGCCACGCGAGTAAATCAAGGACATAAAGTCTTGACAATTATTGACAAAAAGATAGGAAAAGAACAAAAAAAACATTTTTATTTTGTTCTTTTCCTCTTAATTTGTAACTTTGCACAAAATTTCATATCACACTAAACATCAAGCTATGGCTGAAAACGAAAAAATTGCTTCGCATGGCGAAGGACAATTGGAAGTGAAAGAGCTCGACCAGGTGGTCGTACGTTTTTCAGGTGACTCCGGCGACGGCATGCAGTTGGCCGGCAACATTTTCTCTACTGTCAGTGCCACCGTTGGCAATGGCATCTCCACATTCCCCGACTATCCCGCCGACATCCGCGCTCCGCAAGGATCGCTGACGGGCGTCAGCGGCTTCCAGGTGCACATCGGCGCCGGGAAGGTTTACACGCCGGGCGACCTCTGCGACGTGCTGGTGGCCATGAACGCTGCCGCACTGAAAACGCAGTACCGCTATGCCAAGCCCCAGGCCACCATCATCATCGACACCGATGCCTTTGGGCCGAAAGACTTGGAGAAAGCTCAGTTCAAGACCGCCGACTATCTGGGCGAGATGGGCATCGACCCCGACCGCGTGGTGACATGCCCCATGACGCAGATGGTGAAAGACTGTCTGAAGGATACGGGCATGGACAACAAGGCTATGCTGAAGTGCCGCAACATGTTCGCCCTTGGTCTCGTCTGCTGGCTCTTCAACCGCGACCTGGAGCTGGTGAATAATTTCCTTCGCGAAAAGTTCGCCAAGAAGCCTGCTATTGCCGAAAGCAACATCATGGTGGTACGGGCTGGCTACGACTACGGAGCCAACACCCACGCCTCGGTGCCCGCCACCTATCGCATAGAATCGAAACAGAAGGAGCCCGGCCGTTATATGGACATCACGGGCAACAAAGCCACATCATACGGACTCATTGCCGCCGCAGAGAAAGCCGGACTGAGGCTCTATCTGGGCAGCTATCCCATCACGCCAGCCACCGACATCCTGCACGAGCTGTCGAAGCACAAGTCGTGCGGCGTCATCACCGTGCAATGCGAGGACGAGATCAGTGGTGCTGCCTCGGCCATCGGTGCCTCGTTTGCCGGAGCACTGGCCGCCACCAGCACCAGTGGCCCTGGCATCTGCCTGAAGAGCGAAGCCATGAACCTGGCCGTCATCGACGAGTTGCCGCTGGTGGTCATCGACGTGCAGCGCGGCGGTCCCTCCACGGGTCTGCCTACGAAGAGCGAGCAGACCGATCTGCTGCAGGCCCTCTACGGCCGCAACGGCGAGAGCCCCATGCCCGTCATCGCCGCTCTCAGTCCCACCGACTGCTTCTATGCTGCCTATGATGCCGCACGCATCGCCTTGGAGCACCTCACGCCGGTGGTGCTGCTCACCGATGCTTTCGTGGCCAACGGTAGCGGTGCCTTCAAGCTGCCCACCTCGATGGACGAGCTGCCCGAGATTCATCCCCACTATGTCACGCCGGAGATGAAAGGCCACTACACGCCTTACTTCCGCGACGAGGAGACGAAGGTGCGCTACTGGGCCATCCCCGGACAGGAGGGCTACACCCATATCCTGGGCGGACTGGAGAAGGACGGTCGCACGGGTGCCATCAGCACCGACCCTGAGAACCACGACGAGATGTGCCGTCTGCGTGCCGAGAAGGTGGCCCGCATCCCCGTTCCCGACCTTGAGGTTGAGGGCGACAAGGACCGTGCCGACCTGCTCATCGTGGGCTTCGGCTCAACCTACGGTCATCTCTACAGCGCCATGCAGGAGCTGCGCCGCGAGGGACATCGTGTGGCCTTGGCACAGTTCCGCTATATCAACCCCCTGCCGAAGAACACCGCCCGCGTGCTGCGCAAGTACAAGAATGTGGTGGTGGCCGAGCAGAACCTCGGTCAGCTGGCCGCCTACCTGCGCTCGAATGTCGACGAATTCACCCCCTATCAGTTCAACCAAGTGAAGGGACAGCCCTTCGTGGTTAGCGAACTGGTAGCCGCCTTCCGCAACATCCTTGAACCCCGCCGCACACGCATCGCAAGTGTCGACCTATCTTTCGGAGATTAACACAACGAAGACAGGAATAAAAGTTGTCAATAAGAAAAAGAAATAATATATGGAACAGTACACATTCAATGATTATAAGAAGGGACAGCCGCGTTGGTGTCCTGGGTGTGGTGACCACTTCTTCTTGGCTTCGTTGCACAAGGCGATGGCCGAGACGGGTGTGGCCCCGCATGAGATGGCTGTCATCAGCGGCATCGGTTGTTCGAGCCGTCTGCCCTATTATGTCAACACCTACGCCATGCAGACCATTCACGGGCGTGCTGCCGCTATCGCCACGGGCGCCAAGGTGGCCAATCCCAAGCTGTGCATCTGGCAGATCAGCGGCGACGGCGACGGTCTGGCCATCGGCGGCAACCACTTTATCCATGCCATGCGCCGAAACATCGACCTGAACATGGTGTTGCTTAATAACCGCATTTACGGCCTGACGAAAGGACAGTACTCGCCCACCTCGCCTCGTGGCTTCGTCAGCAAGAGCAGCCCTTACGGCACGGTGGAAGACCCGTTCCGTCCGGCCGAGCTGTGCTTCGGAGCACGCGGTCATTTCTTCGCCCGTTGCGTGGCCACCGATGCCAAAGGTAGCGTGGAGGTGCTGAAGGCCGCCTACGAGCACAAGGGAGCCTCGGTGACCGAGGTGTTGCAGAACTGTGTCATCTTCAACGACCACTGCCACGACATCGTCTACAACAACGAAGGTCGTCGCAAGAACGCTATCTATGTGCGCCACGGCGAGAAGCTCGTCTTTGGCGAGAACAACGAATACGGTCTGGTGCAGCAGGGCTTCGGTCTGAAGGTGGTGGAGATAGGCAAGGACGGCTATACGCTCGACGATGTGCTCACCCACGACGCCCATTGCGAGGACAACACCCTGCAGCTGAAACTCGCCATGATGTCGCCCGAAGATGGCTTCCCCATCGCCCTCGGCGTCATCCGCGACGTGGAGGCTCCCACCTACAACGACGCCGTGCACCAACAGCTGGCCGATGTCTCGGCACAGAAGAAGTACCACAACTTCATGGAACTGCTCGAGACCAACGACACCTGGGAGGTGAAGTAAGCGGCAAAACCATACATGGAGGAGAAAGAAAAGAACGATAACGAACTGGTGCGCCGCATAGCGGAGCAGAAGTATGAGTTCGGGTTCACCACCGACATCAACACCGAAATCATCGAGAAGGGGTTGAACGAGGACGTGGTGCGCTTGATCTCGCAGAAGAAAGGCGAGCCAGAGTGGATGCTCGACTTCCGTCTGCGTGCTTTCCGCTATTGGCGCGAGCAGCAGGAGCCCACATGGGGCCACGTGCACGTCCCTCCTGTCGACTACCAGGCCATCAGCTACTACGCCCACCCTGCCAGCAAGGCCGGGTCGGGTGTGGGGGCTATTGACCCCAAGCTCATCGAGACCTTCGACAAGCTGGGCATCCCCTTGGAGGAGCGGCTGGCGCTGAGCGGCAACACCGCCGTGGATGCCATCATGGACTCCGTGAGCGTGAAGACCACGTTCAAGGAAAAGCTGCGCGAGAAGGGCGTTATCTTCTGCAGCATCGGCGACGCCATCAAGGAGCATCCCGACCTGGTGCGCCAGTATCTGGGCACCGTAGTGCCCTACCGCGACAATTTCTACGCCGCGCTCAACAGCGCCGTCTTCAGCGACGGCTCCTTCGTGTACATCCCCCGTGGCGTGCGCTGTCCCATGGAGCTGAGCAGCTACTTCCGCATCAACGCCCGCAACACTGGACAATTTGAGCGCACACTTATCATTGCCGACGACGACAGCTACGTGAGCTATCTCGAAGGCTGCACTGCCCCCATGCGCGACGAGAACCAGCTGCACGCCGCCATCGTGGAAATCATTGTGAAGGAGCGCGCCGAGGTGAAATATTCCACCGTGCAGAACTGGTATCCCGGCGACGAGCAAGGGCGCGGCGGCGTGCTCAACCTGGTGACGAAGCGCGGACTGCTGGCGGGCACCGATTCGAAGCTGTCGTGGACGCAGGTGGAGACGGGCAGCGCCATCACTTGGAAGTATCCCTCGTGCATCCTGAAGGGCGACGGCTCGCAAGCCGAGTTCTACAGCGTGGCCGTAACCAACAACTACCAGGAGGCCGACACAGGCACGAAGATGATTCATCTGGGGCGCAACACGAAGAGCACCATCATCTCGAAAGGCATCTCTGCCGGACACTCGCAGAACAGCTACCGCGGACTGGTGCGTGCCGCCGCCACTGCCGATGGTGCCCGCAACTACTCCAGCTGCGACTCGTTGCTACTGGGCAGCAATTGTGGCGCACACACCTTCCCCTATATCGACGCGCAGAATCCCACTGCCATCTTCGAACACGAGGCCACCACCAGCAAAATCAGTGAGGACCAGCTGTTTTATTGCCAACAGCGTGGCATACCCGCCGAGCAGGCCGTGGGCCTCATCGTCAACGGCTATGCCAAGGAGGTGCTGCAGAAGCTGCCGATGGAGTTTGCCGTGGAGGCGCAGAAGCTGCTCTCGGTGTCGCTCGAAGGAACGGTAGGATGAAGCAGCCTACGACCTAAATGAGAAATGAGGATTTTCCCCTATAATTATAACTTTATTTATTAACCAAAAACAAAAAAACAAATGAAAAAGTATCTTGCAGAACTTGTTGGAACGTTTACACTGACGTTCTTGGGCTGCGGCGCCGCCGTGGCTCTGGGCTGTGGCAGCGACACAGCCAGCATCGTGGGCACCGCCCTCGCATTCGGTCTCGCCGTTGTGGCTATGGCCTACACCATCGGTGGCATCAGCGGTTGCCACATCAACCCCGCCATCACCCTGGGCTGCTTCCTCACTGGTCGTATGAACGCCAAGGACTGTGGCATGTACATGGTATTCCAGGTCATCGGCGCCATCCTGGCTGCCGCCCTGCTGAGCGCTATCGTGAGCACAGCTGAACCTAGCGCAGTTATCACCACCGCCACAGGTGCCAACGCCTGCGCCTTTGGCGTCACCAACGGACTGCTGGTTGAGGTTGTCCTCACCATGCTCTTCGTCCTTGTGGTGCTCGGCGCTACCTCGAAGACCAACGGTGCCACCAACAACTTCGCTGGTCTGGCCATCGGTCTCAGCCTGGTGCTCATCCACCTGGTGGGCATCCACTTCACTGGCACCAGCGTCAACCCCGCCCGTAGCATCGGTCCCGCCCTCTTCCAGGGTGGCGAAGCCCTGAGCCAGCTTTGGGTGTTCATCGTAGGCCCACTGGTTGGCGGTGCTATCGCAGCCGGCGTGTGGAAGTGCATCCACCCCGACAAGAAATAATTGCTGAGCAAACACTAATCTGACTGTGGCGCCAAACGCAAATAAACACGTGTGGCGCCACAGACAGTTTTTATCCCTGAAGTTCGGCCTAATTGTTCATCAGCTCAATATAGAAACTGAAAGGACGGAAGCCATCGTTGCAGCTGATCATGGCCGACATCGGGTTTTTCATCCATCCGTCGTAGAAATTGCCCTCGCCCCTGGCCAGCGACTCCACGAAGGGCTTCATCGATTCCCATGCCGATGGGCACATCCCTTCAGGGCATGCCCCATCGACAGAGATCCATTGTTGGCCTACGCTCACATCGCAAGTATGCTTAATGGGATTCTCATATTTCGCCATCAAGTTCTTATAGACTGTCTGGCGAACGGCAGTGATTCGTACTTTGCTCATCTTGTTATTCCAAAGCATCGAGCCAGCAGAGGAAAGCGACGAGCGAGGCGTTCCAGTTGATGGCAATCTCGTTGGAGGCATACGACTCTGCATCGTCGATAAACGACTCATCGGGATAGCTCGAGGGATAGACAGCATTGTGCATGTCTCTCTTGTCCTGCTGTCCGGGGTTAGGACCGCCCACCAGCATGCCGGGGAAGGGAGCCTCAATGTTATCGGCGGCTGAGATACGGTGGTGGGGATGCATGGGACTCTTGGTGCCGAAGCCCGTCACAAAGCAGTAGCCTGTGGCGTTACGCCCCAGCAGATAGTCGGCGTTCTGCATGGCGAAGCGACGATATTTGCTGGTGCCCGTCATCTGGTCGGCCATCAGCAGCGCCATTGCCTGACAGCAGTTGTGCTCGGCCAGACAGCCCCAGCCAAAGTCGTTGGGCTTGTTGCCATAGGGGGCATTGAAGCACGATGTCTCCACGCCCTGCACGGCTCCTTCGCAATAGTCGAGCAGTTGCGAAAGCATCTTTTCGCAGAGACCGTCCACAGCAGCTTTCTGCGTGTCGGCCACCGTGACGTTGGCTTGCTTGAGGGCCAGCCACTCAAAAGCACCCAAAGCGGCCAAACCACCCCACGACGGGGTGGAGAACTGGCGCGGCTGATACTGCACGGCATCGTCGAGATACTGCTGACGACCCGTCAAGCGATAGAGTGCCGAGGCAGCCCAGAAAAACTCGTCGCGGGCATTCATGTCGCCATAGGTGCCAGTAGTGACAGCCGGCTCCTTCAGTCGCTGCTGCTGATAGAAGGCTGAGGGATGCTCTTTAGCCCACTGATAGGCGCGCTCGGCCACGGCGGCAGCCTGCGCCGGGAAGCTGGGATAATCGCTCAGATAAGGCTCCAGCAGGCGGGCGGCATCGGCCATCACGGCGGCAAAGTCGAGGGTGGCGGTGACACTCTTCTGCACCACATAGCGCTGCTGACGGCAGGCGTTGGGCATGATGAATCCCTCGAAGTTGGGCGTGGTGAGCTTATGGTAGACCCCTCCGTCGGCAGGGTCCTGCATGGTGAAGAGCCACTGTAGGTTGAACATCATCTCGTCGAGCAAATCGGGCGTCTTGTTCTTACTTTCGGGGATGTTGGTGTTGAGGCGGGCAAAGTAGTCCTTCTGCTGCTCGTAGGCGGCGAACATCAGGCCGATGCTGAAGGCCGAGTTCACCACATATTTATTATAGTCGCCTGCGTCGTACCATCCCAAGGCCGAGCTGATGACGGTGCCGGTAGGTCTGAGCGTGGAAGCTGCCGAGTTATGCACCAGCACGCGGGTATCGGGATGTCCTGCGGGACGGTTGTAGTCGCCACCCATGGTGATGGGCACGCCCGAGCGGATAAGGTAGAACAGGCGCAGGGCCGCACTGGCCACGTTGTGCAGCGGACGCTCGACCACTGTGAGGGGGTACTGCTGCTTGTCGACAATCACCTGATAGTTGCCTGGCTGCGACAGCTGGCCCAAGTCGACCACATAGCGCACCTTGCCCGACCACGGTGATGTGGCCTTGCGCACCGACTTGGCTTTTAGCTTGCGCCCGTCGGGGGCAACGATACGCACCTTGCCAGCGGGGTTGATGCCTTCCACTACGATTACTTTCTCTTGTTGCGGAGCATAACCCACTTGGTTCAGGCGAATCTCCACATCGCTCTTGCCCTGCACAGCCATCGTGGTGGCGGCAAGCACTAACGATAAAAACAGTTTCTTTTTCATTTCTTTTCGTTTATGTTTTCGTTAAGTTGGTTCATGGCTCGTTCAATCATGTCATGGGTACCACTGCCGTCGCTCACGTAGCGCACCACCATGCCGGCGTAGTCGAGCGCGCGCTGCAACTGCTGCGAAGGCTGACTCTGCTGCTTGGCTTGCTCAATGAGCTTCATCAGTGGCTCCATGTCTTCCAGTTCGGGCAGGTTGCCAGGCCGCATCTGGTTGATGATGGCGTTCAGGTTGGCGGTGGCGTCTTCAATGTCCTGCTGGCGCAAGCCGCTCTCTGGGGCATCGAGCAGCTGCTGGCATTTCGCCATCAGAGCCGTCATGCGCTGGAAGGCATGAGGCGCCCACGGCGCATATTCGGGCACTTTCACGCTCATGTTGTTCCACGTCTGCTGCTCATCGGCACGCTGACGAGCCACCTGCAACAATTCGCGCAGCGCCGAGCGGTCGATGCCCTCACTGGCCTGTGCGGCAGCACTCACGGCAGCGGGATCGGCGGGCATGTTGAGGCGCAGATAATGGGTAATGTGGCGGTCGGCCTGATAGTCGGGGATGAACGTATGTCCGTGGAAGTTGAGCGTGTAGATGTTGGCGTCGGCTCCACTGCCCGACGTGGCTCCCATCAGCTGTACATCACTCAGGTCGGGGGCGATAGTGACGGTAGCCTCGTCCCAGCTACTGATGCCCGTGGTGGCCATCACCAATGGGCCATACATCAGCGTGCCCAGCCAGTGGCCGTCGGCCTTGTCGGGGCCGAAGTCGAGGTGCTTGGTGAAGGGCATCACCACCTCCACCACGTCCTTTTCCTTCCAGCGGCGTGCGGGAATCTCCACATAGCTGCTGGGCTGGTAGCTCTTGGCGATGCTGCGCCCATTGAGCTTCACGTCGAAGCCCTCGGTGGCCCAGTAGGGCACGCGCAGCTTCATGGCCAGCTTCTTGTTTTTACTAGACTTACTAGTCTGGCTAGATAGACTAGATATACTAGTCTGGCTAGTCTTGCTAGTTTGATTGGGCAGGATGCGGATGGTGCTCTTCTCGGCGGGCCACAGGCATTCCTGAACGATGCTTACGCCCTGCTGCTGCCAATGGGCGGTGGTGGGCAGATAGAGCGCCACCCACACAGTGTCGGCTCCTACAAAATAGGCAGCCTCCTGATACTTCACATGGTTCTCCACGCCCGTGCCGCCACAACAGCTCTCCTGCGGGGTGCTGTTGCCCCAAGGCTTCGAGGCATTCAGACCCACGGCATACTGGTACACGGTTTTGTACTCTTTGGGATTCACGGAGCCTACAATCTGGTTGTAGAGCACGCGCTCGTAATAATCCATGTATCGGGCATCGTTGGGGTTGAAGCAGTTCAGGTCCTTCGTCAACTTGGCCAGGTTATAGGCACAGCAAGTCTCGTTCAGTGTGGGTTCCTGGCGTATGCGCCCGCCCCAACTGGTTTGGTTGCCCGTCATCGAGGTCATTTGTGAGTAGGGCTGACGGAACATTTCGCCGTTGCCCACGCCACCCATGGCGTAGCGATAGCGACCCTGGATCATCGTCCAGAAATTCTGTGCCAGATTATAGTAGAAGGGGTTGTGGTTGCCGCGATAGCTGCGCAGGGCACCCGTCACCATGGGTATATGCTGGTTGGCGTGGCGAGTGCGGATGGCATCTACGTTCTGTGCTAGTGGACCGAAGAAAGCAGGACTGTCGAAGCAGTTGGCAGCTTCGAGCAAGCGGGCTTTCTCTTCGGCATCTGTCACCATTTCCGACAGGCGGGCCAGCGACTCGGCCATGCCTCCCACCTCGCCAGCAATATACATATTCCACATCTCATGGCGATTGCCCGGACGTGCGCGACGTTCCTGACTGTTACCGTCGCTCTTCACAAAGGTGCGATAGTGCATGCGGTTCCACACCCACAAGCCCATGTCCTTGGCAATGAGCAGCGCCTTCTGGGCGATGGCGGGATCGTCGATGTAGGTGGCAATGTCGATGAGGCCTGCCAGCTGCTTATGCACGCTGTAATAGGGTGCCCATACCCACTGCTCATTATTATACGCGCGATACATCTCGATGAGTACGCAGTGCTGTGCCGGGATGGCGTTCAGGTAGCCATAGCCGTAGCGTTTGTACTGCTGCTTGTAGTTGCTGAAGTCTTTCCAAGTGCCTTGCATTGTTCGCAATTCTTCTTCTGGGGCGAAGTCGCGGGCCTCCCAGTAACGTCCCAGCGAGTCGTTCCACACGAAGGTACGCTCCTGACAGCGCCGCAGCTCATCGACCATGAGGCTCAAGTTACGACGCAGACGATACTTTTTTTCTTCATCCTGACAACTGGCATACGCCATCGCCATCGCACTCATGTAATGACCCGAACCGTGACCTTTCAGCTTGGTGGTGGGCGAGTCCCAGCCATCGGCCACAGGACAGCCCTCGGTGCTTATTCCATAAGTATCGTAATAGTTGAAGAGCTGTTGGCGCACCTCGAGCCAGAGCAAACGATCGATGTCAAGGTCGCGGTTCCACGTCAGTCGGTTGTCGCCCGTCAGCGCCACCTCGTCCAAAGGCAACGTCTCAGCCACAGGGGTGGCTGGCACCGCCCATGCCGTGTTGGTCACGCTCACCTCTGCTGTCACGGGGAATCCCTGCGCGGTGGTGTTGTCGCCAGTGATGAATCCCTTCACCTTGTAATTGGTGCCTACAGGCGTCATCGTGGCATCGGCCTCCGCCTGTTCGCGCACCAGCGAGCTGTTTTGCCAGCGCACCTGTCGCCATTCGGCCGTGCCATCGCTATACTCCACCCACAACTGGAAGGGCAGACGGGGTGCACATCCCACGGGCACATTGACATTCACTGGCTGCACCGTGGTGATGCGACGCACGGTGTCGGCTTCGGTATGAACCGACATAAATAACAAGAAAAGTGCAGAACAAAAAGAATACTTCATTCTTCGGTTATTGTTTTTAGTTAGCTTCGTTTTAAAATTCCCATGCAAAGGTAAGAAAAAACAAGAGAACAGCAAAAGAAAACAGTAGTTTTTTCTTTTGCATCATTGCCTTTAAAACATTCTTATCGACCTGCAAAAAAAACTCGTACGAGATTTTTTAAAAAGTCGTTACCATTTTTCAAAAAATCGTTACCGAAATTTTGAAAGGCGCAACCTATTAAAAATGGTCGATTATTATGACAAATAAGCAAATGATAAAAGCGGTTTTATTAATGCATGTTCTGCGCGTGGCAGGTATCGACAATAGTAATAATGTCGCCATCTATAGTGTAAGCATAATACCATTTGTCGGTATTAGCCATGTAATAGCCCTCCCAACGGCTTATCGTAGGTTTACGTCGCGGTAGCGTTCTCTCTATCGCATAAATATAGAAGATGGCCTCGCGAATGTTGTGCTCCATGTCCTCAAAAGAATAAGTATGACGGTATTTTAGGGCTACATTCCTATAGAATGTCCTAATATTTCTGACAGCCTGTTTAGTATAACGATATTTATACTGCATCTTTTAGACTATACACAGATTTAATGTCGCTCATTACCAATTCGTAGGCTTCTTCTGGGGTATAAAACTCCTTCTCAATGGGCGACTGTATGAACCCATTGTCCTCATAGAGCGACTTATCTGTATAGTCAATAATATCTTTTCGCTGCATTTGCTTATCTATTTGTCGGCAAAAATACATTAATTTTTCAAGACTTCCAAATTTTTTTGAAAGAAAATACATTATATAATCTAATACAGTTTTTTTGCGTCAACCTAAATGTGGAAAACCCTGTGGATAACTGTGGAAAAAGGTGTGGATAAAATGGTGGACAAATGGAGGGGTGGGATAAGAGGGTAGTTATGCGAAAGAAAAAATGAAGTTTTCCACCGATTTTTGCTGAAAAAAGATATAAACTTCGTAAATTTGCACCAAAATACGGAATGTGGATAAATGCCCTACCCTACTCTGCATCAGGCTGAAGCAATTCACACCCTGTGTGGATAAACCAAAACTTGATGTGGATAATGAAATGAGCAAGAAAATGGACAATAAGTTATGAACTTATCAACGCCCCATCATCAATATCATTTCTTTTATCTTTAAAAAGAAAAAAATAAAAAATATAATAATGTCATGTTGAAAAAAGAGTGGATAGAACAAGGCTACATTGATGAGCCGATTGACCTGAAGCAGGAGATTCGCCGACTGTGCAAGGAAAAGAATGCGGTGGTGCTGGCACACTACTACACCACGGGCGACATTCAGGAGGTGGCTGATTTCGTGGGCGACTCGTTGGCACTGGCTCGCCAAGCTGCCAAGACCGATGCCGACATCATGGTGATGGCGGGGGTGCATTTCATGGCCGAAACCTGCAAGCTGTTGTCGCCACAGAAGAAGGTGCTATGTCCCGACCTGAATGCTGGTTGCTCACTGGCTGACTCATGCCGTGCCGAGGACTTGAAGAAGTTCAAGGACGAGCATGCTGGCTACAAGGTGGTGAGCTATGTGAACACCACTGCCGCCGTGAAGGCATTGACCGACGTGGTGGTGACCAGCGGCAACGCGAAGAAGGTGATCGATCAGCTGCCACAGGACGAAAAGATTATCTTTGGTCCCGACTATAATCTGGGCAACTATATCAATGCGGTGACGGGTCGGCAGATGTTGCTTTGGAACGGCGGTTGCCACGTGCATGAGCGTTTCTCGGTGCAGAAGATTGTGGAACTAAAGGAGCAATATCCCGATGCGGTGGTGATGGCTCATCTGGAGTGCAAGGCACCCGTGCTGGCCATAGCCGATGTGAAAGGCTCTACTGCTCACATGTTACAGTATGCCCAGCAGAGCGATGCCCGTCAGTTCATCGTGGCCACCGAGGCAGGCATCCTGCACGAGTTGCAACGCACCTGTCCCGACAAGGAGTTCATTCCCGTGCCGCCCGAAATCAGCGAGTCGGGATTGGAATGTCAGTGCAACGAATGTCAATACATGAAGATGAACACGCTGCTGAAAATATACAATTGCCTGAAGTATGAATGGCCCAGCGTGGAGGTAGACCCAGAGATAGCCAAGGAAGCCGTGAAGCCCATTGAGCGGATGCTGCAGATGAGCTGAGCTTATCTGACAACGATTTTGCGTCCGTTCTGAATATAGATGCCTGGTTTCAAACCCTGCTTGCTTGGCATCTTCCTACCATTGAGGTCGTAGATTAGTCCGTCGTGCATGTCATGACGGACTTTTTCTATAGTCGATGTGTTCTCCCACAGCGTATCGATGTTATTGTTAAGCCATTCGTAACGTTGAGCGAACCATGCGGTGGCAGCCTTGATGTTGTCTTCGACGGTGGTGGTGTCGGTGTAGTTCCAGCGGTAGTGGTCGAAGTTGCGACTGATGTCGATATACATGGCCGTCTTCGACTCTGCAAAATCGTTCAGGTACTGATTGAGTTCCTCGAAAACTGTATTGGCGTTTTCGCGCCATATCTGCTTATAGCTGTGCGTGAAGAGCGTATAAGGATCGTTGAAGAGCTCGTTGAAATAGAAATAATTGTAGTGAACGCGTGCCCAGTTGTCGGTAGTGCGCATGATGGAATTAAAGTCCCATAGGGTGGCCATCCGCACTTTGGTGGTGTCGGTATTGTCGTACTTGGTGAGGAAAATATTCGAGCCGCCGCTGTCGTAGGTTCCCAAGATGTCGTGGGCCAGCAGCCAGCGAGCAAACGACTCTACATCAATCCAGTCTGCATACGTATTGTTGTCGATGGCTTGCTCAAAGCCCTCCATGTAGCTTTGCAAGTACTGCAACTGCTCGTCGGTGAGGTCGTCGCTATCGGGGTATTTAAAGGTATACTCCTTGTTCATGGGTGTGGTGAAGTAAATGTCTTCATTCCACCAATAAGCATCGCGCTCAAAGACGTATCCTGTGGCCTTATCAACGTTGAGCCGACAGTCAGCATTGCGTTCCACCGATTCAATAAGCATGTAGATGCCGCGGTATTCGCCATTCATGATGAGGTTGACAAACATGTAGTCGGGTGTCCAACCCAATCCCATGAGCTGGCTCACTTTAAGCCCTATCATGGTGTTGAGCGATAGGTCGCCATCGCTGATGAGAGCCCAGTCTTTGTCGTTGAAGCGCTTGTCGTCGCGACAGAGCATGTCGGCTTTCTTTTGCAGTTTAATTTTGTAGCCTTTCTTGCTGTAATAGTAGGCACTGGTGTTGCCACGAATCTTGATGGTGATGCCGCTGACATCCTTTTCGTAGTCGCCCGAATCGAAAAGTACGTCATTTTGTATTTTGAGCACCGCACGCCCATGCACTTTGTTTTTGTTGGTGGTACCAATGCCGAATGCTCCAGGCGGGGGAAAGACGAAGTCGCAGGTTGGCTCTTCGTGGTTGATGGTGTAGATGCTGAGTGTGGGGAACTTTAGCCGCACGATGGCGGTGGTGTCGACATGCGCTGCACATATAGGCACCAATGTGATGACATTGAAGAGAAGTAAAAGCAGCGTTTTCTTCATACGTGTGCTAATTGACGAAAGCAATCTTAGCCACTACCCCCTTGCTGCCATCGCTCTTTGCGGTGGCTACCATATAGATGCCACTGGCCACACGCCGGCCCTGACGGTCGCAACCATCCCATGTGAAGGTGCCACCATTGCTGCGTCCCTCGGCAATGAGTTTGCCACTGGCTGAAAGAATCTTCACATCGGCATCAAACGAGAGGCCCACCACGCTGATCAATCCGTTATAGGTGGAAAGCACAGGGTTGGGATAGGCATATACATTGTCTTTGGTCATCTCGATGGCTGCTTCGGTGGCATCGGCCTGATAGGAGCAGAGTCCTTGGTCGGTGCCGAAGTAGACAATGCCCGTGGCATCATCGATGGCGATGGATTCAATATGGTTGGAGATGAGCTTGCTGTTGGTCGTCGTGAAATGCTGTAACTGCTCCATATTGTCGGCGCTGATGAGATAGACACCGCCGCCATCGGTGCCCAGCCACTTGCGGTCGGCACCATCGATGGTGATGGCCGAGATGTCGACACCCGTCATCAGGTAGTCGGCGTAGTTCGAGCCGTCGTTGCGGGGCACCTTAATCTGGGTCATGCCCAGTTCGGGGTCTTGCTGTTGCTGCTCATCGAACATGAAGAGTCCTTTGTCGGTGCCCACCCACAGGTTCTGGTAGCGGTCGAACACCATTCCGTGAATGCTGAAGACGGTATAGGTCACACCATCTTGGTTCACGAAATCGGCAAAGCGCTGAATTCTTCCAGTAGTGGGATTGATTTTGATGAGACAAGCCATGTCGTGGTGGTCGTTGGCCATCCACACATTTCCGTTTTGGTCGATGGTAGTGCTGCGCAAGATGCGAAGTCGGTTACCATTGTTATACAGCAGTTCGTCGTCGTAGGTTGTCCATTCTTCGGTTTTGGTGTTGAGGCACAGCACCATATTTCCCTTTGAATTGTGCGAGCTGCACGACATCCAGAGCATTCCATTATCGTCGAAACAGAGTCCTTCAACACGCACGTAGTCGGGATTTTCGCCAGAGCTGGAATTAAGCGGACTGTTGGAAGGGGTATAGTTCTTTACCAACTCACCATTCTGCAGTTTGTAGAGTCCTGTTCCGCAGGTACTCACGTAGATGATGGAGTTGTCGTCTTTGTCGATGGCCATGCTGGTGGCATCGATGAAGCGGGTGCCCTCCAAGGGTTGCAGGTTGGTAATGCAGTTCCAGTTGTTGTTGCGGTCGAGAATCTGTGCGCATCCTGGACGGAAGAATTGTGTGCCGTCGCGCCATCCACCGCCAGTGGTGTAGAGGTGGTCACCAGTAAACTTCATGTAATTGAAATGATTGTAGGCAGGACCATCGGGGTTGAGCGTCTCCACTAGCTCGTGGTAGGTGTCCCAGTCGCTGTTGTCGGCGTTGTAGATGCCGGCGGGAACCGTTTCGGTGTATTCCCAGCTGTGGGGGTCGATGAGGTTGCGGGTCATCAGGGCGCGGTGGTTACCCTCGATGATAACGGTTTTCTTCGACGGTTTCTTGTTGTTGCCCGAACCGGTGTATTCCACAACCACGTCGCTCACCACAACGCCCGGACTGAGCGTACTGTTGTCGATGTCGTAGTCAACGCGGTTGAAGGTGTCGCGGGTCTTGATGTAGATGTAGCCGTCGGCAATACCCATGCTGATGGCGTTGCGGTTGAGGATGTACGACTCGCTCACCTCGCCTCGCTGCATGTTTATTTTCACCACGCCGAAGCCAGTGTTCAGATAGGCATAAATATCGTGGACGTAGATGCCGTGAATGGTCTTGTCTTGCGTCATCGACTTGGAGTAGATGGCGCTGATGTTGGTGATGTTACCCTGCGCATCCATCAGGTCAATGTTCGAGTTGGTGTAGACAATCATGAGGCGGTTGGCAGCATTGTTCCAAGCTATGAGGTTGATGCCGTTGTCGCTCAGATTGCTCACCTTGTCGTAGGTGGTGATGCTTTGGTCGTTGAGGTTATAGCTGTAGAGGTTGTCGCTGGCACGCACAAACAGCTGGTGGCCTCCCTTCACAATCTGCTGTGGCTCGTGATAGGCCATGTAGGCGCGCCAGGTACCTACCTGCGCAAATAATGGACAATGAACAATGAATAGGATGGCGTGTACTATCCATCTGTGGTGATATGGTTTGAACGGGTGTTTCATGAATAGTCTTTTTTTCATTGTTCATTAATCATTATTATTCATTAGCTCCGCAGGAGCGCAAATATTCGCAAAGTTTCTGAGTGGCGCGGCCGCGGTGGCTTATTTGGTTTTTGGCTTCCTCGCCCATATCGGCAAAGGTGAGGTCGTAGCCATCGGGGCGGAAGATGGGGTCGTAGCCAAAGCCCCCTACCCCACTGCGCTCGCGCATAATCTCTCCCTCCACGATACCCTCGAAGAGGTGTTCCTCCTTCTCGGCGGTGTCGTGGTTCTTTCTTATTAACGCGAAGACGGTGCGAAATCTTGCCTTGCGGTTGTTATTATTTCCTAATTCCTTGAGCAATCGAGCCATATTTGCCTCGCTGTCGTGGGGCGAAACGCTTTCATCCACAAGACTGGCATAGCGGGCGCTATAAACGCCAGGCGCACCGCCAAGGGCTTCCACCTCCAAACCGGTATCGTCGGCGAAGACTTCCAAATGATAGTGCTGCCAGACGTATTCAGCCTTCAGACGGGCGTTCTCTTCGAGCGTCGTACCCGTCTCGGGGATGTCAACATCGCAGCCGATATCGTTTAATGAAAGCACTTCAAAACGGTCGCCCAGAATGTGGCGCACTTCTTGCAGCTTGTGCTGGTTGTTGGTGGCGAAGACAATTTTCATTTTTTTACTTTCACTTTTATCTGGTCGAAGCCCTCGCCAAAGACACCGATGACGGCGCTCTGCGACACGAAGGCGTTGGGGTCAATCATCTTGATGAGACGGAAGATGTGTGTGCTCTCGTTTTTCTTGGCCAGGATGCAAAGCACTTTTCGATCTTCGCCTGTGTACCAGCCGTGACCATCGAGGATGGTAACGCCGTGCTCCATGTGGACACCGATGGCGTTGGCTATCTCCTGCCATTTGGACGAGAAGATGAGGAACTGCACCGACTGCCGCTGGCGGCCCATCAGGAAGTCGATCATAAAGTTCTCGATGACCATCGTGCAGAGGCCAAACACCACCATATGGGCACGCTGCAGCATATCGCCAAATTGCGGGATGAGCAGACAGGTACCGATGATGATAAGGTCGAGGAAGGTGAGCACGGTGCCGAGGCTTACGTCGCGGTATTTGTTTACCGAGGCGGCAATGATATCGGTGCCGCCCGTAGAACCGTTGTTCAGAAAGACAATGGCCAGCGCTGAACCTGTCATCGTACAGCCGAGGATAAGCGACATGAAGTTCTGCCCCTCGCCCAGTATTTTCACAAAGTGGCCAGCCTCGTCAAGAGGCATAAGACTCTGAAAGAGTCCCAGCAGGAACGACAGCATGGTGAAGGCGTAGATGGTCTTCGACAGGAACCTCCAGCCCAGAATGCGAAGCGCCACAACGCCCAAGACGACGTTGATGCCGAAATACGTGTACTCCAACGGGAAGCTGGTGGCATAGAACACGATGGCAGAGATACCGGCCACACCGCCCGTCACAATCTCGTAGGGCATGAGGAAGACGGTGAAGCCGAAAGCATACAATATGAGGCCGAGGGTTATGAACACATAATCCCCGACCTCTTTCAGAATCATTTTGTGGTCAATAGTCATTTATTTACATACTATGTTCACCATGCGCTTGGGTACAATGATAATCTTCACAATCTGCTTGCCGTCGGTGTACTTGGCGGTACGCTCATCGGCACGCACGGCCTGCTCGATGGTGGCATTGTCGGCATCGGCGGGGAACTGCATGTCGAAGCGGATTTTTCCGTTGAACTGCACGCCAAGCTTGATTTGACTTTCCACCAGGTACTCCTCGTTCCACTTGGGCCACTGGGCATCGCAGACGCTGCCCTCGCCGCCTAACTGCTCCCACAGCTCCTCGGCAATGTGAGGCGAGAAGGGGGCGATGAGCGTCACAAGGGTCTTCATCACTTCGCGGTTCTGGCACTTCAGCTGTGAAAGTTCATTTACGCAAATCATAAAGGCCGAGATGGCGGTGTTGTAGGAGAAGGCCTCGATGTCCTGCGTCACCTTCTTGATGAGCTTATGAAGGCTCTTCAGCTCCTCAGGAGAAGCCGCTGTTTCCTTTGCTGCAACACTGTTGCAGCATGGAGAGACGAGGTTCCAGAAGCGGCGCAGGAAGCGGTGGCTGCCCTCGATGTTGTTGGTGTCCCAAGGCTTCGACTGTTCCACAGGGCCGAGGAACATCTCGAAGAGACGCAGGGTGTCGGCGCCGTACTTCTCGATGACATCGTCGGGATTCACCACGTTGAACATCGACTTCGACATCTTCTCGATGGCCCAGCCGCAGATGTACTTACCGTCTTCCAGAATGAACTCGGCGTTCTCGTATTCTGGACGCCAGGCTTTGAATGCTTCGATGTCGAGCACGTCGCCATGCACGATGTTCACATCCACATGGATGGGCGTCACGTTGTACTGGTCTTTCAATCCAAGGCTGACAAACTTTCCTTTTTCAGCACCTTCTTCGATACGGTAGACGAAGTTGGAGCGTCCTTGAATCATACCTTGGTTAATGAGCTTCTTGAAAGGCTCGTCTTCGCAGATGTAGCCGCTGTCGAAGAGGAACTTATTCCAGAAGCGAGAGTAGATGAGGTGGCCAGTGGCGTGCTCGCTACCGCCGACGTAGAGGTCGACGTTGCGCCAATATTCGTTCACATCAGGGTTCACTAGGGCTTTGCTGTTGTGTGGGTCTTCATAGCGCAGATAGTAGGCGCTGCTGCCAGCAAAGCCAGGCATGGTATTCAGTTCCAATGGGAAGACGCTCTTGTTGTCGATTTCGTCAACCGACACCACTTTGTCCGTCTTTGTGTCCCAGGCCCACATCTTGGCGCGGCCCAGCGGCGGCTCGCCCGTCTCAGTAGGCTTGTACTCGTCGATTTCGGGCAGCTCCAGAGGGAGGCACTCGCGTGGAATCATATAGGGCATGCCATCCTTATAATAGACGGGGAAGGGCTCGCCCCAATAGCGCTGACGCGAGAAGATGGCATCGCGCAGACGGTAGTTCACCTTCACGCGGCCCAGTCCTTTCTTGGTGACAAATTCCTTAGTGGCGGCGATGGCCTCTTTCACGGTCAAGCCGTTCAGCGAGAAGCCATCGAGCGATGTCTTTCCAGCGGCGGGCGAGTTCATCACAATGCCTTCCTTGGCGTCGAAACTCTCTTCCGAAATGTCGGCACCTTCGATGAGCGGGAGGATAGGCAGGTTGAAATGCTTGGCGAAAGCATAGTCGCGACTGTCGTGGGCAGGAACGGCCATGATGGCACCTGTGCCGTAGCCGGCCAGCACATATTCTGCAATCCAGATGGGAATCTTCTCGCCAGTGAAGGGATTAATGGCATAGCTGCCAGAGAACACGCCCGTGACGGTATGGTCGATCTGACGCTCGCGCTCGGTGCGCTTCTTCACATAAGCGAGGTAATCGTTTACGGCAGCCTGCTGATCGGGAGTGGTAAGTTCCTGCACCAGTTCGCTCTCAGGAGCCAGCACCATGAAGGTAACACCGAAGATGGTGTCGGCGCGTGTGGTGAAGATGGTGAAATGCTTGTCGCTGTCGGCCACGTTAAACTCCATCTCTGTTCCTTCCGAGCGACCAATCCAGTTGCGCTGGGCTTCCTTGATGCTATCGCTCCAGTCAATCTCCTCCAGTCCATCGAGCAGACGCTGTGCGAAAGCACTTATGCGCAGACACCACTGGCGCATCTTCTTCTGCTCCACAGGGAAGCCACCACGCACGCTGACGCCGTCGACCACCTCGTCGTTGGCCAGCACCGTGCCCAAGCCGGGACACCAGTTCACCATCGTGTCGGCCAGATAAGCAATGCGATAGTTCATCAGCACCTCCTGCTTTTTCTTCTCAGAGAAGTTTGCCCATTCCGAGGCGGTGAAATGCAGCTCTTCCGTTCCCAGTGCCCCGCAGTTCTCGGTACCCATCAGTTCGAAGTGCTCGATGAGCTTGATGGTGGGCTGCACTTTTTGCGACGAGATGCTGTAGTAGCTTTTGAACATGCGCTCGAAAGCCCACTGCGTCCAATGGTAATAGTCGGGGTCGCAGGTGCGCACCTCGCGGCTCCAGTCGAAGCAGAAGCCAATCTTGTCGAGCTGCTCGCGATAACGGTTGATGTTCTGTTCGGTGGTGATGGCGGGGTGCTGTCCCGTCTGTATGGCGTATTGCTCGGCGGGCAGACCGTAGGCATCGTAGCCCATGGGATTCAACACGTTGTAGCCCTGCTGGCGCTTGTAGCGGGCATAGATGTCGCTGGCGATATAGCCCAACGGATGACCCACGTGCAGTCCGGCTCCACTGGGATAGGGGAACATGTTCAGCACGTAGAACTTTTTCTTCTTTTCGTCTTCAACAACGCGGTAGGTGCCTTGTTCCACCCAGCGCTTCTGCCATTTCTTCTCGATGTCTCTGAAGTTGTATTCCATAATTGTTTGTCGTTGTTTCCTGATTTAAAACTGCAAAGGTACGCCAAAAAGGCGAAACTGCAAAAGAAAACGCGGAAAATCTTTATTTTAGAGCAGATAGCCGTGTTTCTTCAGCTGTGTTTCGAACTTGCGGATGTCCTCGGTCTTCACCAACAGGCGATAGCCTTCGGCGCGAATGACGATGGCGCGCAGCGTGGGGTCGGTGGTGACGAGTTGTATCAATTCGGTGTTGTCGGGCTGCAGCGTATAGTGGCGGTAGCTGATGCGGTCTTCCATCAATGGATGGCAATGCTGAAGCAACTGTTGGAAGAACTGTTGCCACAGCGGGGGCAGTTCGTCGGCGATGAACTGTCGGAAGATGCTTATTTTGCTTTCCACGTCCTCACGCGTATGGCAGTTGCTGAGAAACGACATCGGCGACGTTTGAAAGCGGTTGGCCGAAATGGGTACGCTGGTGTCCATGAGCAGCTGGGCGTAGGGGTTGGGATTTACGAGCGAGCGGATGATGAGCCGGTCGGGATCCAGCTCAAAGTAAGCCATGTGCTCCATTTCGGGGGCTTCGTAGTCGGCGGTGACACCCAGCACATAACGTCCCAGGGGAGTGAGCCGCAGATATTTCAGTTGAGTAAATGGCGTAGTATTCGAATACTCGTATTCGTCGAGGGCAATCTCGGCTAAGCCCAGACTGCACAGCAGGAAGGCAAACGACTGCAAGCCCGTGTAGCCAAACTCATCGGTATAATGCTCCACGGTGATGTAACGCTGGCTGTATTCGTTCACCACATCATTGCTGCTTTTCTCGTTGCTTTGGTGAAACACCTGTGTATTGATGAAGCTCATGCTGCCGTTGCTGTCGAGGGTGGTGATTTGGAAGAAGATGTCGTCGATGGGCACCCACTGCCTTGGTTCCGATTGCATCCATTGCAGCATGCGCACGCACAGCTGCAGCAGATGGTTCCACTCGGTGAAGCTCTGGCGCAGCCCTTTGATGTAGGGATAGATGAGACTGGGCAGGTTGGTTTGGAGCTTTTCCAAGTTTCCGAAGAGCTCTTTCAGCGTTTCTTCGTAATTGTCGGTGAGCTTCTTTTTATTGTTTTTCTTTAGCTCGTTCAGCACCAGCGTCTGCACGTAGAAGTTGGCACGCATCATCTGCTGGTATTGATTGTTGCTGTTGGTGAAGAATTCCTGCATCGACAGCTTTTTGTTGGCACGTTTGATGTCGGCTTGGCCGATACCTTTCTTCTTCATTTCAAACTCTCCTTGGCTGATGAGGCTGCTGAGCAGCTTGAAGTGGCTTTGGCTGTCAGCTTCCAGTTCTATGGTGCGCCAGTTGCCCTTGGGCAAGTCCTCGGTGGCGTGGCTTCCTTCGCCCAACAACTGATAGAAGAAGATGGGGAAGAAGATGCCGCGCACAGTATTGTTTACCGTGATATAGTTCTCTGTATCACGATAGCCGTATTTGTTCATCTCACTCGACAGATGGTTGGCTATGCTGAAAAAGCAGTATTCGCGCTTGTTCCAGGTGAAGCTTCCACCGCTGTAATAGTAGTAGGAGCGTTGCTCGTTGAAGAGGTCGCTCTTCGTCTGAAGGATTTTCTTGGCCGAGGTTTGCGAGACGTAGTTTTTGAGCAGGATAGTGCGCCACAGGGTCTTCATTTCTTCCGACAGGGAGTCGACATATATCCGCAGGTTCTGCTGGCTGGCCAGGATGATGGCCACGCCGCGTGCTACCTCGCTTTTGATGGTGTTGGTCTTCACCATTAGGGTTAATTCGACGGCTCGGCGAACGCGTCCGTTTTGGGTGCTCAGGAAAATATCCCCATGCTGGCTGAACCAAGGGGTGAACGCATCGGCATAGTTTAACAGCTGCTGCTTGTTGCAGCGGGAGTTGAGCAGTTCGGCCATGGCGTTCCACTGTTCTTTGGGTGGCTCTTCGAGCACCAGGTTCTGGGGCATTGCTTCGCCGAAGAGATTGGTGTTTGGTGTGGTGATCATTGTCCGAAAATGTATTTGATGTCTTCCTCGGTGAGTCGTTTGGTAATGGCTGCGTCGCCCGTGATGAGGCTGTCGGCCAGGTCTTTCTTCTGCTGTTGCAGCAGTCGTATTTTCTCCTCGATGGTGTCGCGTGTAATAAGGGCATAGCTCATCACCTTGGCTTTCTGTCCTATGCGGTGCAAGCGGTTGATGGCTTGTTCCTCGGCGGCCTTGTTCCACCAAGGCTCGAAGATGTACACGGTGTCGGCCACGGTGAGGTTCAGCCCCACCCCACCCGTCTTCAGCGTCATCAGCAGCACGCGGCAGGTGGGATCGTTTTGGAATCGCTCCACCACGGTGCGACGGTCGCGTGTGCTGCCGGTCATGGTGGTATAGTCGATACCCAGCTCGGTGAGCCGGTCGCCAAAGAGTTCGATGCCGGCGATGAAGTTGAAAAACACCACCACCTTGTGGCCACCGCCCACGGCCTCCTCCACCTGCTCGGTGAGCAGCGCAATCTTGGGCGAGCTGATGGCTCCTTCGCTCAGGCTTTCGGGCACCGAGGCGATGCGGCGCAGCTCGGAAAGGGCTTGGAACATCATCATCTGCGACTTCTCAATGCCGTTCATCTTCACCGCTTTTTGTATGGCTTCTTGGTAGTAGCGTCGGCGTTCCTCGTAGAAGCGCTGGTGGTCGGCCTCCATCTCCACATAGAGGGTCTGCTCGGTACGGTCGGGCAGCTCTTGCAGCACGTCCTTCTTCAGTCGGCGCAGCATGAAGGGGAATATCTTGCGGCGCAGGGCTTCGGTGGCTTCTTTGTCGGCTTGCTGTTGAATGGGCGTGGCATACTGGTGGCTGAAGTCATCGGGCGAACCCAACATGGCGGGGTTGAGGAAGCGGAAGAGCGAATAGAGTTCCGTGAGGTTGTTCTCGATGGGCGTGCCGCTGAGTGCCAGACGGTGGCTGCCGTTGAGCAGGAACACGGCTTGGGTGGTCTGTGACGCCAGGTTCTTGATATTCTGGCTCTCGTCGAGGATGACATAGTGGAACTGTTGCTGGCGGAAGGTCTCGATGTCGTTGCGCACCAAGGCATAGGTGGTGAGGATGAGCTGATGCTTCAGGGCCTCCTTGATGTCGCGTTGCGCACCGTAGTAGGTGTAGTAGGTGAGCTGGGGCGCAAACTTGCGCAGCTCGTCCTGCCAGTTGAAGAGCAGCGAGCGAGGCATGACGATGAGGGAGGGAGCCGTGGCCTCTGAAGTACCTTCGGAGGCTTTTTTATACACCTTTGTCAGCATGGTTATCGTCTGCAGGGTCTTTCCCAGTCCCATGTCGTCGGCCAGACAGCCGCCGAAGCCGTTGTCGTAGAGGTAGTTGATCCATTTCACGCCCTCTTTCTGATAGTTGCGCAGCTTGGCGTTCACCTCCTTGGTAACGAGCCGTTTGCTGGCCAACTGGTTGAAGCCCTCGTAGAACTCGCGGTGGTGCTTGAAGGCGGCACCCTCCAGTTTCTCTTGCAACAGGTTTTCAATCTCAGGCAGGTCGAAGAACGACACCTTTACCTTGTCGCCCTTCTCCACCTTGCGGAAGATGCGCTCCAAGCGGCGTACATAGTGCTCGTCGACCAGTCCGCGCTGACCATCGCCCAGTGTGACGTATTTCTGCTTGTTGTATTGCTGTAGGAACTGGCGCAGCGTCATCTCGTTGCCGTCGATGTCGATGGTAGCGGCGCCCTCCAAGAAGTCGATGCCCGACGAGAGTTTCAGTTTCATCTTCGGCGCGATAGGCTTCACCTTGTATTCCTTCAAACGTTCCACGCCCAACAGCTGATAGTGGCGCACCAACTGGGGCAGCGCCTGCAACAGGAAGGGGCCGGCCACGTCTTGGGGGATGATGAACTCGCCGCCCTCGTTCCACACGTCCTTCGCGGCTTGCTTCGTGGGGGCGTACGAAATGATGGTGCGGCGCAGTTCGTATTCATCGTTGCTATTGTCGGTGTGTACGATGCGGCGCAGCAGCACCTGGTGCTCCATCGTGAGGGTAGCCACGTAGGTGAGGTCGAAGCGCTGGGCGAAGTCGGCGTCGATGCCGGGCAAGGTCTGGGTCAGGCGCAGGTAGAGGGCCATGTCGGCATCCACCTTCTCAATGATGATGGTGGGCACCGTCTCCACCGTCTGCTCGCTATGCACCAGCACATAGTCTTCGAAATCGAGCGCCACGTTGTCGATGTAGCTGTAGAACACCGAAAGGTATTGCTCCAACAACGGACGGGGGAAGACCTCGCAAAAGAAGTCCATGCGCAGGTAGTTCTCGCCCAGAGAGGGTATGGGGAAGATGGTGTCGCCCGCCAAGGCAAAGACATCGCTCAACAGATGGAAAGGCTGTGGCGAAAGACCCTCGGCGCGGGCATAGAGTGCGGGCTGGCATTGGCTTTTTTCGCCATTGGTGATTTGCAGCACGATGGTGGCGGGGGCTTCGCTCACGCGCAGGGGTTTCAGCTCGGCGTCCACCAGGTTGTTGCAGCGTAGCAGGGCGAACACCAGATAGGGATAGTCGTGCAAGCGGATGCCGCTGAAGATTTCAGTCTCCCAGCTGATGCGCATGGCCTGTTCGCGACGGATGTTGTAGAGGATGCGCAGCACGTTGAACGTCTCGCCCTGATAGAGTTTGTAGTCGGGGTCCACGGGCTCGCCCTTCTCGTTGACAACGGTGACGAGGGCACCGCGCTCAAACGAGAGGCGGAAGAGCACTCGCGTCTTCCCTACCCCACCCTTCTGCGTGGTCGTGGCTTGTAGTGATGATTTATGGAATTGGCTCAGAAAGTCGCTCATTGCATTTTGGTTTTATTGATAGGCTCGAAAAAAAAGGAAACAACTTGCAAAGATACAACTTTTTTTCATGAAAACCGTCATCACGCGACAAAAATTTTCGGGTTTCCGCAAATTTTTCATAGGGCAAAAAAAAGCAGGTAACGCCACTGAAAAAAATCTCGTACGAGATTTTTTCAAAAGTCGTTAACTTTTTTCAAAAAGTCGTTACCAAAATTTTATCACTCACAAAGGCGGGCGGCAAGGTCGTTCAGTTGTAGGCAACGCTGCCGCATATTTTCGAGCTTTTCTGTTTGGTAGGCGAAGGGGGCGAGCATGAGCAGGCGTCCCTCGAGGCAGGCCTCGAAATAGCGTGGCTGGGGCTTGAAATGAGCAGGGAATCCATTGAGCAAGAGAACGATAAGGGGGATTCCCTCGTCGAGGGCGGCAGTGGCTATCTGCTGTTCGCCAGGGCTGATGCAGGGTGAGACGAGGATGGCACCTTGGTCGTGGGCCGAGGCGAGGAGGGTCTGCTTGGCATCTATCTCGGAGGGGTAAAGGTGGCGCGAGCACTGCACCTGCATTTTTATGGGGTTGTCAAGGAGGAAGCGGTTGCCCATGGCCTCCATCGGTATCCCGCGTACATCCAGTGTTCCAAGGCGGGTGAAGAATTCGGGATGGAGGCGCTTCAAAAGGAGGCGGCGTGGGTTGTCTTCCACATAGGCCAGCATGCGTGCCAGCTGGTTCTTGCCGCGCAGGATGCGGTCGTGGTATCCTGGCTCCCACAGGACGCCGTGCTTCCTGTCATAACACCCTGCCCGCTGCGGCAATGCCGCATCGCACCGAACCTTCCCCGGTTTGGTGAACGGCGGCATTGCCGCCGTTAAAAGAACCCCCAGCTCGCGGGCGGCCTTGTTGCAGCCTGCCTTAAAGCCGGAAACCACCTGCCCCAGGTGCTTCTCCAGCTGTTCATGCACAAAAAGCACCCCATGAATGTGGTCGGGCATAATGCACAGCCGCATCACCTCTATCGATGGATAGTGCCGCGGAATGTCGAGCCAGCACTGCTTCACCCGTTCCCCTAATGCCGTCAGCTCCACGAAGGCCTTCTCGGCATCACCTGCCAACCGCCCCAAGAGCGGCCTACGCCCCTCTATAGCCATCGTAAGCATGTAGATGCCCCGCTCGCGGTAGTCGTGCTGTATGCATCGTCGTTTCATCGACGGCTGCTTCTCTTTTCTCCACGCCTCGTCCATTCCTCCCTTTCCTCTCTTTGCTTTTTCTTTCTTCCTTGTTTCTGGTTGGGTGAACTGAGGCACCGCCTCAGTTCCCTTGCCTTTAGTGTGCCTCCAGCCAGTTCTCCCCCCAGCCGCAGTCGGCCACCAGTGGCACGTTGAGGGCGATGGCGTTCTGCATCTCCTCGATGACAATGGCCTCTACCCTACCCTTCTCCTCTGGCACCACGCTGAAGTTCAGTTCGTCGTGCACTTGCAGGATCATCTTGCTCTTCAGCCCTTCGTCCTGGAAGCGCTGGTGGATGCGAATCATGGCCACCTTGATGATGTCGGCTGCCGTGCCCTGTATGGGGGCGTTGATGGCGTTGCGCTCGGCAAAGCCACGCACGGTGGCGTTCTGTGATTGGATGTCGGGCAGATAGCGGCGACGACCGAAGAGGGTCTCCACATAGCCTTTGGCACGAGCCTCCTGTTTGGCGCGCTCCATATAATCGTGTACGCGCGGGAAGGTCTCGAAGAAACCGTCGATGAGCTGCTTACCCTCCTCGCGACTGATGCCCAGTCGCTCGGCCAGGCCGAAAACAGTAATTCCATAGATAATCCCGAAGTTGGCGCGCTTCGACTTGGTGCGCTCATCGCGTGAAACCTCGTTGATAGCTTTCTTGTAAATGGTGGAGGCTGTAGCTGCGTGCAGGTCTTTCCCGTCGCGGAACACAGCAATCATGTGCTCGTCGCCACTCAGATGGGCCATTACGCGCAGTTCAATCTGACTGTAGTCGGCCGAGAAGAACAGGCTGCCTGGCTCTGGCACGAAAGCCTTGCGAATCTCCTTTCCGTCCTCACCTCGCACGGGAATGTTCTGTAGGTTCGGGTCGCTGGAGGAGAGTCGTCCTGTGGCCGTGACGCACTGGTTAAATGAGGTGTGGATATGGCCGGTTCGGCTGTTGATGAGGCCAGGTAAGTTGTCAACGTAGGTGGAGAGCAGCTTCTTCAATCCTCTGTAAGCCAGGATGTCGGCCACTATCTCATGCTTACCTTGCAGTTGAGTGAGCACATCCTCGGAGGTTACATACTGCCCCGTCTTGGTCTTCTTAGGTTTCTCTATAATCTTCATCTTTCCGAAGAGGATGTCGCCAACCTGTCGTGGCGAGGAGATGTTAAACTGTTCACCGGCCAGCTCATAGATGCGGGTTTCTATCTCGTTCATGCGTGCGGTGAGGTCTTTCGAAGTCTGTCGCAGGGCATCGGTGTCGAGCACCACGCCCGTCATCTCCATGTCGGCCAGCACGGGCATCAGGAGCATCTCGATGTCGTAGAACAGCCGCTCGCAGTCGTTCTTCTTCAGTTCAGGCTCCAGTACGTTCTTTAGTTGCAGGGTGATGTCGGCATCCTCGCAAGCATACTCATACACCTGCGAGGGCGAGAGGTCGCGCATCGACTTCTGGCTTTTACCACGCGGACCTATCAGTTCGTCGATGTGCACCGTCTGATAGTGCAGGTAGGCTTCGGCCATGAAGTCCATGTTGTGGCGCAGCTCCGGTTGGATGAGGTAGTGGGCAATCATCGTGTCCCACATTGACCCTTGCAGTCGAATGTTATAATTTCTTAAAACTTCCAGGTCGTATTTCAAGTTCTGCCCAATCTTCAAAATTTTGGGGTCTTCGTAGAGCGTTTTGAAAAGTTTAAGAATTTTTACGGCCTCTTCACGATTTGCTGGCACGGGCACATAAAAAGCCTTGTGAGGCTCCACCGAGAAGCTCAAACCCACCAATTCGGCGTCGATGGCGTTGGTCGAAGTGGTCTCCGTGTCTAAACTTAAAAAATCGTTTGTCAATAAATAATCACGAAGACGTAGCATTTCCTCTTCACTTTCAACAAGTTGATAGTCGTGAGCCACCGTTTTAATGCTCTCAAAACTCGAAAATTTTTCGACGCCCGACTCTTCGGTGGCATTTTCTTCAAATAGAGAGAGCTGCTGACTGACCTTTTTGATGGGTTTTTCCGTTTTTTTGAGAATGCGGTCGGCCAGCGTCTTAAACTCCAATTCGGCAAAGAGTTTTCCCAATTGTTCCTTGTCGGGCTCCTTCATAGCTAAGGCATCGAGGTCGAGGTCGATGGGGACATCGGTTTTGATGGTGGCCAGGAAATAACTCATGCGGATGTCGTCGGCATGTTCCTCCACTTTCTTCTTCAGCGCGCCCTTCAACTCATCTGTTCGGACGAGGAGCTGTTCCACGTTCCCGAAGTCGTGGATGAGCTTGATGGCGGTTTTCTCTCCCACGCCGGGACAGCCCGGAAAGTTGTCGGCCGAGTCGCCCATCAGCGCCAGCAGGTCGATGACCAGGGTGGGGTGGGGGAGGTCGTACTTCTGGCACACCTCTTCCGTGCCCATCACCTCATAGCCCCCGCCGTGGCGCGGGCGATAGATTTTCACGTTGTCACCTACCAGCTGACCGTAGTCCTTGTCGGGCGTAAGCATGTAGGTCGTCAACTGCTCATTGCTTGCCGCTTTTTTGGCCAGGGTACCTATCACATCGTCGGCCTCGAAACCGTCGACTTGAAGCACAGGAATATGCCAGGCGGCCAGCAGATCCTTGATGATGGGAACGGCGCGGGTGATGTCCTCAGGAGTCTTTTCGCGCTGGGCCTTGTATTGTGGGAATGCATCGCTGCGGAACGTAGGTCCGTGAGGATCGAAGGCCACGCCGAGATAGCGGGGCTGTTCTTTCTCCATCACTTCTTGCAGCGTATTAACGAAACCAATGATGGCGCTGGTATTTAAGCCCTTAGAATTGATGCGAGGATTCTTAATGAAGGCGTAATAAGAACGATAGATGAGTGCGTAGGCGTCGAGCAAAAACAGTTTATCCATGTTGATTATTGATTTTTGGTGTAAAATTACTAAAAAAATTCGCAATACTCATTATTTTTCCGTAATTTTGTGCCAAAATTTATCGTTCATGGATTCTCTTACACTCATCAAACGCCCTATCTTCACCGAATTCAGCGAGTTTAAAGAGCGTTATGGTCAAGCGCTCTCACATGCTGACGGTCTACTGGGTAGTGCCCTTGCACACATTCGTCAACGCGACGGAAAACACATGCGTCCGCTGCTCACCCTGTTAATGGCCAAAAACTATGGCGAGGTGACCGACGTGACGCTGAATGCTGCCATCGGCTTGGAACTGCTGCATGCCGCCTCGCTGGTGCACGATGATGTGGTGGACGAGAGCGCAGAGCGCCACGGACAGCCATCGGTCAACGTTTCCTTTAATAATAAGGTGGCCGTGCTCGTGGGCGACTATATCCTCTCAACGGCTTTGCTCCATGTTTCGATGACCGACAATCTTCAGATTATGGCTAACCTTTCTGAAGTGGGTCGGAAGCTCGCAGCCGGTGAGCTGCTTCAGTTGCAAAATGTTCAGAACACCGATTTCTCGGAGCAGGTTTACTACGACGTGATTCGCATGAAGACGGCCTCACTTTTTGAGTCATGTGCTGTGTTAGGATGCCTTTCGGTAAATGCAACGAAGTCCCAGATGGAAAAGGCTCGCCAATTTGGAGAGACGCTCGGCATGATGTTCCAGATTCGCGATGACATTTTCGACTATTATGACTCGCGCGAAATAGGCAAGCCCACCGGCAATGACATGACCGAGGGCAAGCTGACACTCCCAGTGCTCTATGCCTTGAAATCAACCACCTACGAGTCGATGAGCAAGCTGGCGCTGAAGGTGAAAGCAGGAACCATCAATGCCGATGAAATCGCCGTTTTGGTGGAATTCACCAAGCAGCAAGGCGGCATCGAGTACGCCGAGAGTCGCATGCAGGACTTCTACAAAGAAAGCATGGTGTTCATCGATGAATGCGTGCAAAAAGAAGAGATACGCAATGCACTCGTCACGTATCTCGACTATGTGATGAAACGCCATTATTAGCCTTTATTCCGTGTCGGGGGCCAAGCGTCCTTTCGTTGTAAACAGCTTCAAGTCGATGGCATTTCCCATCGTCTCATAACCCTTTGCATTGAGGTGCAGGTGGTCGTTCTCAAAGAGATACTGATCCTGTAAGGTTTCGGCATCGTCGTCCTTGCATACGGCGGCTGAAAAGTCGATGACACCGTCGAGCATGGGTGTCGTCTTTATCCAGTTGTTCAGTATCTGGCGACCCTTTTCATGGTCGGGGTTGTAGTAATTATTACCCTTGAAAGGCGTGATGGTAGCGCCAAAGACACGGATGCCCTTGGCATGTGCCTCGCGAATGACCTGACGGTAGAATTCGATGATGCCATTGGCCGTCTGTTCGCCGTTGCGACTGCCGCCAAGGTCGTTCACGCCTTCATACAGAATGATCCATTTCACCCCTTCTTGGTCCAGCAGGTCGCGCTGGTAACGCTTGCGAGCGGTGGGTCCCAGTCCGCCGAACAACACGCAATTACCGCCGATGCCCATGTTGAGCACACCAATGTTTTTGGTGGCTTTGTTGGCCAATAAGCGACGGGAGAGCACGTCGGGCCAGCGGTTCTGTTGATTGGTGGTAGAGCCGCGGCCGTCGGTGATGCTATTGCCCAGGATGGCTATGGCCCCGCTTTTCTTGGGAGCCATTACCTCCAATGTCTGAATGCTATACCAGTGGTCGGTGTGAACAGCATCGCTGAAATCGGTGGTATTGCCCTGCTTCAGATAGGAGGTGGTGCGCGAGCCGGGATGGCCTGAAACACTGGTTGAAGAAGCCGTACCATAATGGATGGTAATGGCGACGTTCTGCCTCGGTTTGATGTTGAAGGCGATGGGGTCGCTAACGGCGTTTCCGCCCGGTTCCATCGTTACAGAAGGGTTGCCGCCGAAGGTGAGGCTCACTGTCGAAGTCTCGTCGATGTCGCTGCCACTGCCAGCCGTAGTGGCGTAGGCCAGTTCAATTCCCTTGATTTCGGTACTGTTCTGGCTGAACTCGTTGGTAAGCTTGAGGCGCACTGTTTTGCCGCCTATCGACACCTGCACGATTTGGCGCAGCGAGTTGCCGTCCAGGCCTGGTGATGGGGGATTGTTGTGACGCTCCACCAGTTGTGGAGCCGTTCCCCATGTTCCCACCCACTGGTTTTTAGCTGATGAAGGCAGGCAGAACACGCAAAGAGCCATTGCTATCAGCCCCAGCCAAAATGTTTTGTTAAGCGTTGTTTTCATGTTAGTTTTCTGGTTCATAAGGGATAAGTTCATAGAGGTTTTCTATGAAGTAGTTTACAGCCTCGTGTAGGACGGGTAGGTCGTTTTTTACTACGTCCCACACAAGGTCTGTGTTGATGTCGAAGTAACCATGAGCTATGTGGTCTCTCATACCTTTAACCGCTTTCCAAGGAATCTCAGGGCGTAGTGGCAGTAACTGTTGGTTTGTACGCTCATCAATACGTTTGAAACCTTCACCTATTGCCTCTATGAGCATACAGTCAGCCGCCAATGTCTTTACACCTTCTGGTGATAGGAGTAAGTCATCGACCGACTTTAGTGAGCCATTCCATAGTTCTAGGTTGCTAATGGCTTCGTCTATTTGCTTCAGTTGCTCTTCGACAATTCTAAGCTGCTGTAAAGATATCGATGCCATATAGTTCTATTTGTTTTCTGAAGAAAGGCCGTAGATTCTTATGATCTTGCACGAGGTCCACTTCACAGCCTAACAGGTTCTCAAGATATTGTGCTGCAAGGATGTGATTATAAAACTTGGGCGGCATAGTAACGTATATGTCTATATCACTGCCTTCATGATGTTCACCTCTGGCCACAGAGCCGAACACGCGCATGGATGTGATGCCAAACTTTTGTTTCAGTTCGGTGGCATGTTCACGCAGAATTCGGATGTATTCTTCGGATGTTTTCATATACGTTATTTTTTATTGAATGAGGAAGTTTCTTTGTTTTAGAAGAACTTCACTTCCTCGCCTATCACCTCGCTCAGCAGCAAGTTTGCCAGACGACTGGTGCCTAAGCGCAGCCATTTATTGGTGAGCCATTTTTCGCCCAGGACTTCCTTCACGATGGTGTACATGATAATGGCATCTATTGGCGTGTTGAGGCCTCCAGCAGGCTTAAAACCAATCTGAATGCCCGTTTCATCGTAGTATTCCTTGATGGCCTGGCACATCACATAGGCGGCTTCCGGCGTAGCAGCGGGCTTCTCCTTGCCTGTTGATGTCTTAATATAGTCGGCACCGGCATACATGGCCAGGAGCGAAGCTATCTTGATGTTCTTCGCGGTCTTTAGCATACCCGTTTCAAGAATAACTTTCATCGGGGCTTCGCCGCAAGCTTCTTTCTGCTGCTGAATCTCGTCAACCACGGTTTCGTAATCTCCCTCCAAGAGGCTTCCCACGGGTTGCACGATGTCAATCTCGGTGGCACCGTCTTTCACGGCCAGTGCTGTCTCTACCGTCTTCACCTCGATGAGGCTTTGGCTGCTGGGGAATGAACCGCTGACACAGGCAATCTCAACGCCTTCCACCTCTAATGTCTCGGCTACGGTGCGGGCAAAACGTGGATAAACGCAGATGGTGGCCACGTGGGGTAGGGTGGGGTAGGCTTCTTCAAACTGGTTCACCTTCTCTGTGAAAGCCATCACGCTGGTGTCGCTGTCTGTGGTCTTCAGGGTAGTCAGCTCCACGCTGCCCATCAGGAATTTCTTCACTTCGAGTGTGTCGTTCTCAGGCACTTTCTCTGCGATGATTTTCTTCACGGCCTCGTTCACCTCTTCGTCGGTGATTTCGAGGTTATACTTCTTCAGAGCCTGTTCGATTTGGCTCATGGGCATCGTGTGCAGATGCTCGTGTTCGTGTTGTTCTGCCATACTGTTTTATGCTTTTAGTTTTGGGTTTGCTATATGCCGCAACGAGTCGCGGCGTGTCTTTTTCTCAATCGATTTCTTCAGTTCCTCGGTGAGGTCAACCCCCGTCTGGTTGGCCAAGCAAATCAGTACCCACAGCACGTCGGCCATCTCCTCACCCAGGTTGTCCTTTTCGCCCATTTTGAAGCTTTGGTCGCCATATTTACGGGCCATCACACGTGCCAATTCGCCCACCTCTTCGGTTAAAACCGCCATGTTGGTGAGCTCCGAGAAATAACGCACGCCATATTCATGGATCCATGCGTCAACGATTTGCTGAGCCTCCTTGATTGTCATTTATTCTTTGTTTTTAGTATCCATACAGATGGTTACTGGACCATCGTTGAGTAGTTCCACTTTCATGTCGGCGCCGAATTCACCTGTTCCAACGGGTTTTCCTGTCTCTGCAGAAAGCTGCTCGCAAAACGCCTCGTAGAGCGGTATGGAATGCTCATGGCTGCCGGCACGGAACCACGATGGCCGGTTGCCCTTCTTATAGCTGGCGAAAAGCGTGAATTGACTCACCACAAGTGCCTGACCCTCAATGTCGATGATGCTGCGGTTCATCACTCCTTCATCGTCGTTGAAAATGCGCAAATTGGCCACTTTCTTTACCAACCAGTCAACGTCTTCCTGCTCGTCTTGGTCGCATACACCCAATAGGATAAGAAGGCCTGGGCCTATGGCCGACCAGACCTGTCCATTGATGCTGACGCTGGCATGGCTAACGCGTTGAATCACTGCTCTCATAGTTCTTTCCGTTTCATTGCTGCAAAGATAAACAATTTTCCTAATATAACATGTTTTTCCGTCGATTTTTTTCTTACTGAAAGGTGCGTTTTTAACATTTCCTATCGAGCTGCCAAAAATTGGCGTACGACTTTTTTAAAAAACTCGTTGAGATTTTTAAATTTGGCGTTGACTTTTTTGAAAAATTCGTGCTCCTTTTTAAAACGCCCGTCTGTAGGGCATTTCCAGCGAACCTAATTCTTCGCTTTTGTATGTTCTCTTTTTAACAAACTAAACACATTTTAACCTTTCTCCGTTTTATCTGTTGGGTGGAAGTGTTCAAATATGATATTGGCCTTTGCCATTCCAATGAAACCGTTTAATTCTGAGAGGGTTGCCTCTTTTATTTTCTTGATTGACTTTAGTTTTTGCAGCAATTCATCGCGCGTTTTCGGCCCTATACCCTTTATCTCATTCAGTTCGCTGTGCAATGCTCGTTTGGAACGTTTTTCGCGGTGGAAGGTAATGGCAAAACGGTGTACCTCGTCCTGTAATTGTGTCATCACATGGAAGAGTTCGGAATCGGTCTTTAATGCGATGGTCATAGGTGGGAATCCATAAAGCAGTTCGTTGGTGCGGTGACGGTCGTTCTTGGCTAATCCAGCGATTGGAATGTCCAATTGCAGTTCGTCCTGAATCACATCGCGTATCACCTCCATTTGTCCTTTTCCGCCATCTGCCACAATGAGGTCGGGTAGGGGTTCTTCTTCTTCCTGCATCCGTTTATAGCGCCTGAAAACTACCTCTTTCATCGAAGCGTAATCATCAGGACCAACCACCGTTTTGATGTTATAGCGTTTGTAGTCTTTCTTCGAAGGTTTCATCTTCTTAAACACTACGCAGGCTGCCACCGCATCACTGCCGCTGATATTAGAGTTGTCGAAGCATTCTATCTGATAGGGTAGGGAAGGCAACTGCAATTTGTCCTGCAGCTCTTTCATTAGTCTAACCTGTTTTTGCTCAGGATTCAACTTTTCTGCCTGTTTCAATCGGTCAAACTTGTACTGTTTTCCATTCATGATAGATAGGTCAAGCAGCGTTTTTTTATCGCCCCTTTGCGGAATGGTGAAGGTAATTCCCTCTAAATCGATTTCCACTTCTTGTGGCACGATGATCTCTTTCGATTCACTCTTGAATCGTTCTCTCAATTCCACTATACCCAACTGAAGGAGCTCTTCGTCGGGCTCGTCCATCTTCTTCTTATACTCTATCGTAAAGCTCTGGTTGATACTCCCATTGGAGACGTGGATGTAGTTGATGTAGGCTATGTTCTCGTCGCTCGTGATGCTAAAGACGTCAACATTGTCGATGGTATGACTCACCACCTCGCTCCGACTGACGAAGCCCTCCAGTGCCAAATACTTTTGCTTTACTTCCTCTGCTTCTTCAAATAGGAGTTGCTCCGCCAGCAGCTCCATTTTCTCTTTTAACTCGCGAATCACTTTACGAGAATTGCCCTTCAATATCTCGCGCGCTTGACTGATATTTTCCTGGTAGCTTTCCCAACTCTGTTTGCCCATGCATGGCCCATTGCAGCGCTTGATATGATAGTCAAGACATACTTTATATTTGCCGCTTTCCACCCCCTCTTTGGTCATGGGCATCCGACAAGTTCGAGGTCTATACAATTCTTTTATTAAATCCAGAATGGCATACATCGAGCTCACATGTGAGTACGGGCCGTAGTAGGTTCCTCCTTTCTTGTTGATGGTTCGTGTTTTGAAAATGCGAGGAAGGTATTCGTTGGTGACGCAAATGCTGGGATAGGTCTTACCGTCTTTCAGCAAGACATTATAGCGAGGATTGTATTTCTTGATGAGCGCGTTTTCCAAGAGCAGGGCATCTTCTTCGGTGTTGACTACCGTATAGGAAATGTCGTGGATTTTGCTTACCAACACCTTTGTCTTGAATCTGTCTACCTCTGTGTGGAAGTACGACGACACCCGATTCTTTAGGTTCTTCGCCTTCCCCACATAGATGATGGTATGCTTATCGTCGTAGAACTGGTAGCTTCCAGGTTTATCTGGCAGTCTGCTGACAATCCCCCTCAGATATTCTAGTCTTTTTTCGTTTTCCTCCTTCGTCATGTACGTTTTGTTTCACGTGAAACCATCCTTGCCTCAAAGCTCGTTGCAATCTTTGTTTTTCTCCCTTTCGGGTTAAATTGTCAGCAATGTGGTTACTTCGCACAAGTCCTTAAACTCATCGCGGCCGTGCAGTCCTTCGTCCTTGATTTCGATGATGAAGTTCACATACACCTTTTTCGGATGGAAGTGCTGCACCAGCTTTAAAGTGGCCTTGGCGGTGCCTCCAGTGGCCAGCAGGTCGTCGTGAATCAGCACGACATCATTCTCGTTGATACTGTCGATGTGCATTTCAACCGTGTCCACACCGTATTCCTTCGAGAAGCTTTCCTTGATGACGGTGCTGGGCAACTTACCTGGCTTACGTGCCAAGACGATGCCGCAACCCAGTCGACCGGCGAGCGCCGAGGCCATCACAAACCCGCGGCTCTCTATTCCCACAATCTTGGTGATACCCTTGTCGCGATAGAGATTTTCCAATTCGTCGAGCATGATTTGCACGCACTCGGCATTCTTGTACAGGGTGGTCACGTCGCGAAAGTTGATTCCCTTTTTTGGAAAGTCAGGAATGCTCCTGAGATTTTCCAACAGCACTTTGTTGTTCATAATCTTCGGTTTTATTGGTATTTAAATGGTTCTTTGTTTCACGTGGAACAGATGTTCGTTTCAACGGTGCATCAGTACCAAAAGGACGTTGATGTCGCTGGGACTCACACCGGGGATGCGACTGGCTTGGGCCAGCGTTTCTGGGTCGATGGCGATGAGTTTCTGTCGGGCTTCGGTCGAGAGCGACAGCAGTTCGTTATAGTTGAAGTGGCCCTTGATGCGGATGTTCTCCAGGCGGTGCATCTTATCGGCTACGGCACGTTCACGCTCTATGTAGCCTTTGTACTTGATGCGAATCTCAGCAGCCTCGGCAATCTCCTCTTTCCTGTTGGGCAGACGGTCGAGCATTTCGCGCAGCTGGGGAATGATTTCCGAGAGGTTCTTCAGGTTCAGTTGCGGGCGTGCCACTAGGTCTTCCAGCTTCACGCCAAATTGCAGTGGGGTGGTGCCCAGACGTTCTAAGGCGTCGTTGACCTCTTTCGGTTTGATGGCGTAGTTTTTGCAGAAGTTGTTGATGTCTTCAATCTGTGCTTTCTTCTCCATCCACCAGTCGTAGCGCTCGCGCTTGACCAGTCCTAGTTCATAGGCGCGTTCCGTCAGCCGTCGGTCGGCATCGTCTTGCCTGAGCAGGATGCGGTACTCGGCGCGCGAAGTAAACATCCTGTAGGGTTCGTCAACGCCCTTAGTCACCAGATCATCAATCAGCACGCCGATGTAGGATTCGTCTCTGTGCATCACAAAGGTCTTGTCGCCATCGCATTTCAAAGCTGCATTCACGCCAGCGGCCAATCCTTGTCCTGCCGCCTCCTCATATCCCGTGGTGCCGTTCACCTGTCCTGCCATAAAGAGCCCGTCGATGAGCTTCGATTCCAGTGTATGCTTCAGCTGGGTGGGGTCGAAGAAATCGTATTCGATGGCATAGCCAGGCCTGTAGACTTTCACATTCTTGAAGGCGGGCATCTTTTTTAGCGCTTCTATCTGCACTTCCATCGGTAGTGACGAGGAGAAGCCGTTCAAGTACATCTCATTGGTGTTGGTGCCTTCCGGTTCTAAGAAGAGCGGGTGTTGTTCGCGGTCGGGAAAGGTCACCAGCTTGGTTTCTATCGAAGGACAGTAGCGTGGACCTATGGATTGAATCTGTCCGTTGTAGAGCGGCGAATCCTCCAATCCACCGCGCAAGATGCGATGCACTTCGGCATTGGTGTTCACCGTCCAACAGGGCAGTTGGGGGATATGGGAAATATGGGAGAGATAGGAGAAGCGGTAAGGGTGTTCCTCGCCCGGTTGCTCGGCCAGGCAACTGAAGTCAACGCTGCGCTTGTCGATGCGCACCGGCGTGCCTGTTTTCATTCTGGCCGAACGTATGCCGTGGCGGGTGATACTCTCGGTGAAATCGGCAACTGCTGGTTCTGCTATCCTACCGCCAGCCACCATTTTCCGACCTATATGCATCAATCCGTTGAGGAAGGTTCCAGCGGTAACGATCACGCACCGAGCCAAAATATCTGCTCCCCAAATGGTGCGCACGCCTTTTACCATTTTGGGGTTTCCTTCTTCAATCAGCAGCTCGCAAGCCTGATCTTGCCATACGTCTAAATTTTCGGTTTCATCGAGTCTTCTTCGCCATTCCCAAATAAATTTTCCTCTGTCGCATTGTGCTCTTGGACTCCAGACGGCCGGTCCTTTTCCAACGTTCAGCATGCGGAACTGAATGGCGGTGGCATCCGTAACCAGTCCCATCTGTCCGCCCAGCGCGTCTATCTCTCGCACAATCTGTCCCTTCGCAATACCTCCAACGGCAGGGTTGCACGACATCTGTGCAATCTTGTTCATATCCATGGTGACAAGCAGCGTCTTCGCACCCATGTTGGCCGAGGCGCAAGCAGCCTCGCAACCGGCATGACCGCCACCAATCACCACCACATCGTATTTAAGCGTCAGCATTATAGATTATTTTTGTGCAAAGTTACGCTTTTTTTATGACACGCCCTTTTCCGTAATAATAAAAAACCTAAAATCCTTCGTTTTTTATTCTTTTCTTCGTAACTTTGCAGTTCACATTATTGGATAGTTCTATGCAAATCATTCAAAACCAACACTTCGAAGGGGAGCGTCCGCTCTTCGAATCACATAACCTTAGACTTGAACACGTTACGATAGGCGACGGCGAGAGTGCCATTAAGGAATGTAGTAATATCGAGGCCGAAGACTGTTGTTTCTGGGGTAAATATCCCTTTTGGCATGTTCATGGCTTCCGTATCAACCGTTGTCAGTTTGATGCGGGCGCCCGCTCAGCCTTGTGGTATAGTAACCATCTGGACATGCGTAACACACGCATCGACGGTCCTAAGATGTTCCGCGAGATGCACGACATTTACCTGGAGAATGTAGTCATCAATGATGCCGATGAGACTTTCTGGCGCTGCACGAACATCGAGGCTAAGAACCTCGAACTGCACGATGGAACCTACCCTTTTATGTTCTGCGAAAACGTTAAGATCGACGGACTGAAGAGCGACTCTAAATACGTCTTCCAGTATTGCAAGAACGTTGAAATCAACAATGCGCATATAGTGACCAAGGACTCGTTTTGGGAGTGTGACGATATCACCATCAGCAACAGCATTCTCGACGGCGAGTATCTGGCCTGGCACTCCAAGCACGTGCGACTGGTGAACTGTCACCTGGCGGGCGAACAGCTGCTGTGCTACGCCCACCATCTGGAACTGGAGAACTGTTCGTTTGATAAGGCTTGCGACCGCGTCTTCGAGTACAGCGAGGTGGTGGCCGACATCCGTGGACATATCGAGAACATCAAGAACCCCACTACTGGCTATATCATCGCCGACAGCATCGGCAGTGTCACCATCGACGAGAATGTGCGTCAGCCAGCCGATTGTGTGATTGACATCAAGACACGTAGACATTAAGACAACAAGACAACAAGACATCAAGACATCAAGACAACCTTTTAAACTAAATATTATGGAGATTGAGGAATTAATACAATTGATTAAGAATTGTGCGAAGGAGGTTCGGGCGTATCTGACGCCAGGATTTGAGGAGAATGTCTATAAGAACGCTTTGTATATCGAGCTGAAAGAACATGGACTGGATGTAAAAACAGAAGTTCCTCTCAAGGTGGTCTATAAAGGACGCGAGGTGGGAAGCTATCGTGCCGATATGATTGTAGACGATAAGGTTATCATAGAATTGAAAGCTATTGCAGCGCTAACCACCATTCATGAAGTCCAATTGGTGAACTACCTCACAGCAACAGGCATTGACGATGGCCTACTTATCAATTTTGGTGCCGACAAAATCCAAATCCAACGAAAATTTAGATTGTATGAACGTCTAAAACTAAATAAACAATAAAGTCCTGATAACCATTATACGACATCAAGACGAGAGACTGTAGGACATCAAGACTACATGACGAGAGACCTTACGACATCAAGACAACATGACGAGAGACCTTACGACATCAAGACAACAAGACAATATGATGAGAGACAATAAGACATCAAGACAACAAGACAATATGATGAGAGACAATAAGACAACTAGACAACAAGTCAATGTTTATACATCTTGCTGCCCGTCGTTTTGGTGCCTATCATCATGTTGTCTTGTTGTCTTGATGTCGTTTCTCTTGAAGTCTTGCTGTCTTGATGTCGTTTCTCGTTATCGTGTCGTCTTGTTGTCTTGATGTCGTTTCTTGTCATCATGTCGTCTTGTTGTCTTGATGTCGTTTCTTGTCATCTTGAAGTCTTGTTGTCTTGATGTCTTTTTGTCGTACATCGTCTTGATGTCTATCGCTTAATTGTCTTGTTATCAAATAAAAATAACCCTATGTCGAAGTATAATTTTGATGAGTATATTGAAAGACGCGGCACTGGCTGCGTGAAGTATGACGAAGCCCCGCACGATGATGTCATAGCGTTGTGGGTGGCTGACATGGATTTTGCTGTGGCCCCTGCCATTCAGGAGGCCGTCAGGAAGCGTGCAGCGCATCCCATCTATGGTTACACGCATGTCACCGATGCTTATTACGATGCCGTCATACATTGGTTTCAGCGTCGCCACCAGTGGACCATCCATCGCGATGAGCTGCTCTACACCACGGGCGTAGTTCCTGCTATGTCGGTGGCTATCAAGGCGTTGACGATGCCTGGCGAGAAGGTGCTCATCCTCTCGCCCGACTACAACTGCTTCTTCTCCTCCGTCCGCAACAATGGCTGCGAGGTGTTGGAAACCGCGCTCAAGCCCACCCCGCAAGGCTGGGCTGTTGACTGGGCCGACTTTGAGGCCAAGTGTGCCGACGAGAAGACCACCGTCTTCCTGCTTTGCAATCCCCATAACCCCACGGGACGTGTATGGACCAGCGAGGAGCTGACCCGTATGAACGACATCTGCTTGCGTCACGGCGTGAAGGTGGTCTCCGACGAGATCCATTGCGAGCTCATCATGCCCGGCCATCGTTTCCAGCCTTTTGCCGCCGTCAGCGAGGCTTGCCGCATGAACAGCGTCGTCCTGAACTCGCCCTCGAAATCTTTCAATATCGCCGGTTTGCAGGCGGCAAACATCATCTGTGCGCAGCCCGAATGGCGCCGACGCGTCGACCGCGCCATCAACATCAACGAGGTGTGCGACCTCAACCCCTTCGGGCCTGTGGCACTCGTCGCCGCCTACAACGAGAGCGAAGACTGGATTGACGCGCTCAACCAGTATCTCTGGAGCAACTTTCAGGCACTCTGCCAGTTCTTTGCCCAGCATCTGCCCCAACTTGTTGTCACACCTTTGGAAGGCACCTACCTGGTATGGGTCGATGTGTCCGCCTTGGGCATCCCCGACGACCTGCTCTGCGACCGCCTGCTCCATGAGGCCCATGTTTGGGTGAATCCTGGCACCATGTATGGCCCCGAGACAGGCCGCGGCTACATCCGCATCAACATCGCCTGTCCCCGCGCCCGCCTCCTGGAAGGGCTTGAAAGGATGCGGTCGTTCATATTGTGTGAGAAGGAGTGACCACAACGTAATTTTTTCCACTCTTTCTTCTTTTCTTTCAGAAAAACTGTGTATCTTTGCAGGTGCTTATCGCCCGAAGAGTCGAATTCTGTTTCCAGAGAATAGACTGAGGGCGAGGCACTACATTGCGGAAAAGCGACACTGTACGCTTTGTTTTTGGACATTTGAACTACCACAATCAAATCTCGATCAAAGACACTAGCAGAGGTGACGCCTACGGATGTGTATATCTATGCGCAGCCGGAGTGTGCCGAGGGTCTTGTGCCCTCACGCACACTTTTGGGTGCATTGTATATACTCCCGAGGGTATCAAATCTGTTCGTTCTAAAGAGAGGGCTGTGGTAGGCCTAAATGTCGGAACGGGCAGCAGGAGATACCCTCGTTCTTTCTGCTTTGTGGAAACCTGAAACTTTAGAACTCTCTGACACTTGGGTA
>JAFZSR010000049.1 GCA_017619275.1 Prevotella sp.
CAGGTCGGACAAACTCTCTCATTTTATTGAAATCTATCAATTAAAACTGGCAAGTTAGGAACTTGCGAAACTTGAATAAACACATATATATTTATGAAAATACTCTTATATATATTTATGAATATACACATATATATGATTATACACAAATATATATTTATAAATATTTACAAGTAAGTATTTATGATGCCCTGCTCATCGTCTATGAGATGCCCACTGGAGGGTTAAAATAAAACTGTCATCTGTCATCTGTCATAAATGTCATGTGATGCGATGCCCTCCCGACAGATGCTGCGACGGAGCGACGAAAAGGGGAGCGTTCGCGCCGGCAAACCATGCGGTTTGCGGAGGTATACAATACGGTATATGGGGGCATGCAGGGCGAAAATATCCGGCGTATAGCTCAAAATCAGCCTGCAATTTAAGCTATACGCCAAAAATTAGCCACATATTTCTTTATTAAACTTGGTAAAACCGATATACAACTGAAATGTTTAGGCAAGATAATAAGAGACAACGAGATAGGCAGAGAGTTCTGTGATTTTGATTGTCTAAAGAAAGGGGAGGCGTTGTCTCACGACAGGCCTCCCCGCTAAACTAATATATAATAATACACGTAATGAAGCGCTCGCTGCGCTGAGTCAAAACGAGAGAGAATTGCTAAATCAGGTGCAGGGCACTCGTTGCGTAAAGAACGGAGTAGCCGAGCAGCATGGAGATGATGCCCACGATAATGCCTATTTTCACCATATCGTTCTGTCGCACAAGGTTGGTGGCGTATGCCAATGCATTGGGCGGCGTGGAGATAGGCAGAATCATGGCCGAGCTGGAGGCAATGGCAACACCGATGAGCACGATGGGCGTTCCGCCGATGGCATTGAGCTTGTCACCCATAGCTCCACAGACAATGGCCAGGATGGGCATGAGCAGCGCTGCGGTGGCCGAGTTGCTGATAAAATTGCTGAGCAGATAGCAGATGATGCCCGAGATAGCCAGTATGAGCAGGGGCGAGAAGTCGCTGAAGGGGATGCTTTTAACGGCAACGTCGGCCAGTCCAGAGGCATTCATCCCATAGCCCAGTGCAAAGCCTCCGGCCACCATCCAGATGACCGACCAGTTGATTTCCTCCATATCGCGACGATTGATGACTCCCGTGAGCGCAAAGACACAGAAGGGAATGAAAGCTACGGTGTAGGAGTTGATGCCTGTCACGCTGTCTAAAAGCCAGAGCAGGACGGTGACGAAGAACGTCACAATGACGATGTAGGTTTGCTTGTCGCGTTTCATGCTGCCCTCGATGTGCAGTTCGATGGTCTTCTGCGTGAAAGGGAACATGCGCAGCAACAGCCGCCAGCTGATGAACAACAACACGATGACCAGCGGCAGCATGAACATCATCCACTGTCCGAAGCCCATGTCGAGGTTCAGGCCCTCTGGGTCGTTCAGATACTTCAAGGCAATAGTGTTGGGAGGTGTGCCGATGGGCGTACCCATGCCACCAAGGTTGGCTGCGACGGGAATGGAAAGGGCCAATGCCATGCGTCCCTTGCCCTCGGGCGGCAACTGACGGAACACGGGAGTGAGGAACGTGAGCATCATGGCCGCTGTAGCCGTGTTCGAGATGAACATCGAGAATAGTCCCGTGATGAGGAGGAAGCCCAGCAGCACGTTTTCGCTCTTCGTGCCGAAAGGCTTCAGCAGCACCTTTGCCAGTTGTGCGTCGAGGCCGGTCTTCGTGGCAGCGATGGCCAAGATGAATCCGCCAATGAAAAGCATGATGACTGGGTCGGCAAAACAGGCCATCACCCCCTTGTGAGAAAGCAGTGGCCCCACCTCGTCGGGGTCGCACAACCATTTCACGCCAGAGTCGGAGGTAAAGAGCAACATCAGCCCCATAACCGCTACCGACGTGGCCCACGACGGAACTACTTCCATCACCCACATCAGCGTGGCAAAGGCGAAGATGGCGATGATGCGTTGCTGCACTACGTTGAGGCCCTCAATGCCGAATGCCGTGACAGGCAGGTTCCACAAAACGAGTGTCACGATGATCACAAAGACGGCTTCCAACGACTTCTTGAATACCCTTCCGGGATGGTATCGCTGCTCATGACGCATCTTATGATACGCTTCCACGAGATGATACCCGTCGAAATTCTTGAACATAATTGTCCTTTATTAATTAATCCAACAAAATCTGCTTGCGCCTCACGCCCTTACATCGAGGGTCGTTTGGCATATTACCGACAAAGGCTGGTCTTCAGACTTTTCTCCACTCCTAAGCGCCTTCTCGAGTAAATGCTCAATGGCGTTTATGCTTAGGAGCCATAACGGAGTTCACTGCTGCGGGACAGTCGGGGATTCGCACCCCTGTTCCCAATTAATCGCGGCTAAGCGAACCTTTACGGGTGACTCTTTTCAGAATCACGATGCAAAGATAGTGCAAAATTTCGATTTAGCGAAGAGAATACAAATAAATTTGCATTTTTGAGCGTGAGAAAGTTATCTAAATCAAGCGAAAAACCAAATAAAAACTGTGATCTGTCAGAACTGTGATGCAAGAACATACCAAAATGATGAAATGATGGTTTGATGGTTTGCCCAGAAACTGCGTAAACGACGTGCAGCCCCTGCCCCACTCGCTCACCCTATCGATGACGGGCGTGCTCACTCCCTTTTGACCCAAAAATCCCAAAGGCCCATGAGACAGAAAAACGTCAATCAGCATACACCATTCAGTAACGACAAAAATAATGAAGAAAAAGCGGCAAGGTTTGATTTGTTTTTCGTATATTTGCAGAAATCTTTTATTGAGTCCACAGGAGAAAGAGAATGAACCCTGGACTGCGCCCCCATAACGAACAACAATATCAACTTAACCCCCAAATCAAGATGAAAGACAGAAACAAACTATGGAGCCTTGGACTGGCAACGGTGTTGCTGATGGCAGGCGGCTGTACCCCCAAGGCGAGCGAAGAGACAACCGAAGTGGAAGGTCCGCACCTGGAGAAGCGGGGCGACGTGACGCAACTCATCGTGGAAGGCAAGCCTTGGCTCGCACTGGGTTGCGAACTGGGCAACTCCACATCGTCGAGTCGCAGCTATCTGGCTCCCTATTGGGAGAAGCTGAAAGACAGCGGCGTGAACACCGTGCTGGCTGTCGTATCGTGGGAACAGACGGAGCCCGCAGAGGGACAATACGACTTCAGCGTGGTGGACAACCTGCTGGCCGACGCTCGCGCCAACGACATGAAGCTGGCCTTGCTGTGGTTTGGCTCGTGGAAGAACGGCATCACCAGCTACACGCCCACCTGGGTGAAGAAAGACACCCAGCGATTCCCCTTGGCCCAGACGCCCGAAGGGAAGCCCCTGCCCATCTTCACTACGCTGGGCAAAGAGACTTGCGAAGCCGACGCGAAGGCATTCGCCGCCATGATGCGCCACCTGAAAGAAGTGGATGCACGCCAGCAGACCGTGGTGATGATACAGATGGAGAACGAGGTGGGGCTGCATGGCCATCCGCGCGACTACTGTCCACTGGCCGAGGCTGCCTATAAGAGTCCTGTTCCCCAGGAACTCATTAGTTGGCTGACAGCCCATAAGGAGACACTCCTCGACGAGACGCGTGAGGCATGGGAGGCTAACGGATGCCGCACGGAAGGAACGTGGGAACAAGTTTTTGGCCCCGCCGACCGCGCTGCTGAAATATTCATGGCCTGGCACTATGCCACCTATATGGACCGCATCACTGCGCTGGGAAAAGCTGAATACGACCTGCCCACGTTTGTCAACGCATGGATTGTGCAGCCAGAGGACACGCGTCCCGGCAACTACCCCTCGGGGGGACCACAGGCGCAAAACCACGACATCTGGCGAGTCGCCGCACCCCACATCGACATCCTCTCGCCCGACATCTATCTGAACGACTTCCCCTCGATCCTCGCCCTCTATTCACGAGCCAACAATCCCGTCTTCATCCCTGAGTCGAGGGCAGGACAGAATGGTGCCGCCAATGCCGCCTACGCCATCGGGGCCATGGGGGCCATCGGCTATTCGCCCTTTGGTTTCGAGCGCAACTGCGACGACGACACGAACGCCTCGTTCCGCGCTTTCTACAAAAAGGCGGGAAGCATTGCCCAACTGATACTGGCCGCACAGGCCGAAGGGCGCATAGGGGCTGCCTGGCTGAAAGGCGACAACCCCATGAGGGTGAAAGACGAGATTTGCTTGGGCGACGTGCGCATAGAGTGCGAGCTCGTCTCAAGCGGCATGCGCAATGGCGGTGCACCGCAGCTGACGGGAGGCACCTACGACCCTAATGCTATGGGCTATGTGATGGTCATCCAAAACGAGAACGACTATCTCTTCTTGGGGTCGAATGTGCGCGTCACCTTCCTGCCCAAGGAAGGCAACGACATCATAGGACTGGCCAAGGTGACAGAGGGCGATTTCGACGAGAAAGGCAACTGGCAGGAAGGACGCTGGCTCAATGGCGACGAGATACAGCTGCGCTACGACCTGCTCTACGCCGTCGACGAGGGGTTCTCGGGACAAGGCCTGAACTTCGGACGGCCAGAGCCTGGTTTCCTCAAAGTGGAACTCTTCAGGTATTAAACAGAACATCATATCAACATGAGCATGACAAAACGACAGCTTTTCATTTGTGTCTTTGCGCTGCTGACGGGACTCACTGCCAGCAGCCAAAGCAACATACAGGTGCGCGAGCCGGGCTTCAAGGTGTTTCAGTTTCCACGAACTGCCATTCCACGCATCGACGGAGACTTCAGCGACTGGGACATCGTGCCCGACAGCTACAGCGTGGGCATAGAAGAGATGTGGGACGACAGCGGCCAACACCAAGGCATCAACCGCAACACGCTCGACATCAAGGTGAAGGTGGGCTGGGTGAACGGACTCAACCGGCTCTACTTCCTCTACGAGGCCTACGACGACTATTGGGACTTCGACCAGCTGAGCCTGCGCAACGACACCTACGAGATTGTGGTGGATGCCGACCTCTCAGGAGGGCCACACACCGACGAGTTCCGACTGAACGCCGACGTGAAGACACGGATGGAGTCGTTCTTCGAATTCCAGAACATCCATGCACAAAACTACCACATCATGACGCCCCCCACCGAGGGCAAGTCGTGGACGATGGTATGGGGAACGCAGCAATGGCTGAAATATCTGCCCTATGCCAACTACGCCTACGACTACAAGTTCAGCCACGGGCAGAGCGGACGGCTGCGTATGGAGTTCTATATCACGCCCTTCGACTTCGCCAGTCCCGAAGGCCCGGAGAAGTCGGTAGAGAGCAAGCTCTATGAAAACAAGAAGATAGGACTATGCTGGGCCGTCATCGACTATGACGGAGGCGAGGGAAAGGATGGATTCTGGAACCTGTCGAAACATCACCAGATGTTTGGCAACGCCTCGATGGAGCGCCTCTTCACGCTGATGCCACTGGAACCACAATTCCGAAAGCCTGTGGAATGCGACTGGACCTTCACCGTTGTCGCCGACACCCGCACGGTGTGCTTCCGCGACGAGAGCTACGGCAACATCACCTCGTGGCATTGGGACTTCGGCGACGGCACCACCTCCACCGAGCAACATCCTGTGCATACCTATACGCGTGATTTTGCCCACTACATCGTGACGCTCAGTGTGGAAGGCCCACAAGGCAGCGCCCGCAGTTGCAAGGTGTGGGAGGTGTGTGTGCGCGACAGGAAACATCCATCGAACACTCCTTACGACTGACGGCGCATCATCTCACCACCACCTTTCGCCCGTTTCTGACGTAGATGCCTGGCGTGGGGCGACCGACAAGTTGGCCGTTGAGATTGTAGAAACGGGTACTGCGGTTGGCAGCCACTGCGTGGTCGATGCTTGAAGCCTCCGACGGCGTCAGATAGACGGCACTGACATTGGCGGTGGCTCCGCGCTCCACCTTCAGCACATGCAGGTGGAGGAAGTCGTCGCTGCGCTGTGCACCTTGATAGGTGTCGATGGCTTTCAGGTCGGCCAGCGGCAGCACGATGGCCTTCATCGAGCCATCCCAATAGGGGTCGACGGGGCCGAAGGTCACCTTTATCTGCTTGTAGTCGCCATGATCTTCCAGCCTGTTGGCCACCACACGCAGCTCCTTTCCCGTGCCAAAGACAACCATCTTATCGTATGCGCTCAGGTCGGCATACTGGTTGTAAATCAAGTTCTCGCTGCCCGCCACAGCTTGGCCTCCCCCCACATTTTGGTTCATCCTCCAAGCCACAGTGATGTTGTTGCCCGTGGGTTGCGAGGTGGCCGTGTTGCCATTCCACTCTTGGAACATGTCGGCCGTCAGCTGCACCCAGTCGTCGGGAATTTCGAAGTCTTCAGCGTCGATGTCGACAAATGCCAAAATCTGCTGCAACACCCGCTGGGTGCGACTGGGGAAATACTGGGTGAGCAGACGGTTGCGCTCGTTCATGTAGTGGATGTCGGGGTTGAAAACCTCGTCGGCGGGCTGATAGCGGTGCACATCGCGACGATAGTCGCCCCAACGTGCCGACTCGGCATAGATGGCCGTCTCGATGGTATGATAGAGGCTGTCCCACAACTGCACCACCGATTGCCTACCAAGCGGAGCATCGTCGGCCAACAGCTCCTTGGCGCGGTTCAGGTAGCGTCGGGCAAACTTGGGGTTCTTCAGCAGGTTGTTGAAGATGCCCGTGGGAAAGCCGCCACGATTCAGCTTCGTCAGCACATTGTCGTTCTCGCCCAAGAAGATGGCCTCGGTGTCCCAGCACAGGAAACGGAAACCCTGGCTGTCGGCACCTTTGCGGCGCAGGGCATACCAGTTATGGTGGTCCCAGTCGGAATTGCCGCCATACTGGTTGATGAGCATGTAGTCGATGAAGCCGTCGATGTCGAGCAATGGCTCCAGCGCTGGGTCGTCGTCGCCGTTGGCAGCCTTGCCCTGCAACAGATTATAATAGGTGTTGTTTTCGGCCTTCTCCACCGTGGCCACCATCAGGTTCCACGCGTCGAGGTCGCCTTCTGCCGCTTCGATGTGGTTGCCACCGTCTTCCTCAATCTTCACCACGTCGATGTCGGCCTTCTTCCCGCCCAGACGGTCTTTCCCGAAGAGGTCGTCGACGCGCTCGGCAATGTTGTAGAGCCCCCAGTACAGTCCATTGATGAACAGGTGCACATAGAGCGCCTTCACGCCGATGCCGCCCAGTCGTTGTTGCATGCAGCGGGCCCAGACGTCGCGGGTGTATTGGGCCACAGGGCGCTGCGTGGCATCCCAGTGCTGCCACGAATAGCCGAAATGGCAGCGCAGTACCAGCTGGTCGAACTCCTGCGGCTCGCCAAAAACGGGATACTCCAGCTTGCCTTGTCCATACTCCTTCTTGAACACCAGGCGGAACGAATGCTTGGGATTCTTCTCGGCCAGACGGCCATGACCGCCATGCAGACGGATGCCACAGTCGGCATGCATGTCGTGCTGCTGCGGCCCTCCCATCAGCTCCACGCTCACGGGGCGCGTCCAACCATGACCGGTGTTGTCGCCTACGGGCGGGCCGGTGAAAATGTAGATGCCCCCGCGCTCCTCATCGTTCTCGTGGCTGAAGAAATGGTCTTTGTCCGAGACGATGCTCAGGATGGGCAGCGAGTAGAGTCCCTCTGTCACCCGTTGGCCGAAGGTCGGGTCGGCCAGCAGCTCGGGGTCCATTTCATAGTCGGCAGTGGCGGTTCCCCTCTGCTGGGTGTAACGTCCCCATTGTGCCGGATAGCCCTCGGGCAGCGCCGGCTGGCTGAGCACCGACGACACGAAGATGTAGCTGCTGGTGGCTATGGGCGATGTCAGCTCGCCATCGGTCACTTCCACGGCGCGCAGCACGGTGGTCTGCGTCAGCGTGAGTGGCCCTGTGTAGAGCTGGCTACCGGCTGTGGGTGGGCATCCATCGGTGGTGTATCTGATTTCTGCAGCCCCATCGTCGGTGGTTATTTCCACCGTCAGGCTCTCTTGGTCGTAAAGGCCATGCGTCTGGCTGAAATGGGGTTGCGCCGAAGCCATCAGCGAGATGGCCATCAGCAAAGAGGGGGGGAGAAAGCGTTTCATAAGGAGTGAAAAGCCCCCCTTCGGCCCCCAAGGGAAAAGCCCCCCCTTCGGCCCCCGAGGGGGCTACTATAGTTTTGCTGAAGGGGGGGCTATCGTGCCTCATCGAGGGGTGAAGGGGGACTTTGGGGCTATTGTTTACTTGAAGATGACCTTCTTGCCATTGACAATGTAGATGCCCTTGGCAGGATTCTGCACGAGCTGTCCGCTGAGGGTGAAGATACGTTGAACGTTCGACGTTGAACATTCAGCGTCGATGATGGCCACGGGCACAACGGGCGTAGCATCCTGACTGCACTCAATGAAGTAGATGTGGCAACCGTTGGAGTTGTTGACGATGATGTCGACATTGCCCAACTCTTCGGGCACAAGCCATGTCTGCTCAACGTAGGTCTTGGGCATGGGCACCTCGTTGCCTTCGGGATCCATCAGCTGCACGCCGTGGGCGATGTTGCCTTGGTGGTCGGGAGCGTTGACATAGAGGCGCACGCCACGGCCCTCGCTGGCCTTGTGCGACTCAACGCCCATCTTGATTTCGGTTCCAGCCTTCACGTTGGGGATGATGAAGTAGTCCTTGTTCGAACCGCCCAGCCAGAGGTAGGCAGGTCCGTGGTATTCGCCCAAGGAGGTGGAAGGATAGTTCACGGCAATGGCCAGGTTGCGGTTGGCCAGGGCGGGCTGCTGGAAACGGAGTCCCTTCAGCTCCTCAATGACGACACCATTGGCCGAGAGCTCGCCATTCTCATCGGGCACCATCGTCTTGGAAGCCCAGAAGCAATTGTCCTTCGAGATGTCGGTGGGCGGGTTGTCGTTGTCGGCATCGGACTGCTTCTCCACGTCGCTCCATCCCTCGGTCTTGCTGGCAGCAGCATCGGCCAGGAGGTTGGCCACCGTCTCAGCGCTCCAGTTGGTGAAGTCCCAACGGCTCACCTCGTTGACCACGGCACCGTCGGCACTCTGCAGCACCACGTAGTCGAGCGACCCAGCCTCGCCCGAGCCTCCCACGAAGGTGAGTTCAGCAGCATCAGCGAGTGTGAACTCCTCGCTGGTGGTCTCACGCCACGAACCAGCAGAAGCGATATTGAGCACTACGGCGTCGCCAGCCTTGAAGGTATAGGAGCCGCCATAGGCAGCAGCAATGAGCTTGTAGGTGCCAGCCGTGAGCTTCACAATCTTGGCATCTTCCTGTGTGTAAGCTCCGGCGCGATAGGAGCAGCGGTCGGCCACGGTGCCCGTGTTGCACACCTTCAGTCCCTTAATATCCTCTGCCTCTGTGAAGAAGATGACGCCCGTGGTCTCGGTAGCGGCATAGACGGCCTCCACCAGTTTGCCATCTTCGTCGAGTTTGAAGCTGCCGTTGTAGACCTGGTCGGTAGGATCTTTCTTGAAGAGTGTGCCATCTACGTTGAAGTAGCGAGGATAGGCGTAGCCCACGGTCTCGCCCTCAAAGTAAGACTTGTCGGCCAGCGTGGCCAGCGTGTTGGTGCCGTCGGTGGCAATGACGGTGTACTTGTAGGTGGCAGCCTGCTTCACGCGGACGGTGATGACGGTGTTGTTGCTCTCGTCGACGAGATTCTCCTCGCTGTCGTCGCCCTCCACATAGTACTTCACGCCGTCGGCCCAGACGGGGTCGGTGGTGATGTCAATCTTCGTGCCCTTCTCGGCCGAACCTTCCTCCTTCTTCACCACCACGTCGTTCTCGTCGACATAGTTGATGACGTACTTGTAGAGCATTTTCTCAGCCGAAGCAATGGTGAGGTTGTCGATGCCGATGGCGCGGTCTTCGTTTGAGCAGTTATCGATGATGACAATCTTGGCCAAGTCCATCTTCACGCCGTCGAGATTGGCCGAGTAGGTGATGTCCTGCAGCGCTTTCTTGGCCGGCTGGTAGACCATGTTGAAGGTGACGGCTCCCAGCCCGTGCACCTTGAAGGTGAGCTTCGGCGTGTAGTTCTCCGTGTTCACGTAGTGCTGGCTATGGGTGAAGCCGTTGGCACTCTTGTTGTTGTTGAAGTTGGCCTGGCCGGTGAAGGGAGTGAATCCGGCTGCGGTCTGTCCGCCCAGCTGCACGTCGGTGACCTGGCAGGCTTTGCGGGTGTAGGTGTAGCCCACGAGGACTACGCCATCGGAGTTGACGAGCTGGATGGTTGACGTTGATTCGTCGCCAGCCCAGCCGTGCAAACCGCTGAACTGAACGGTGACCTCCTCATTGTCGGCGATGGCGTAGGCACCTTCGCCGCCCACAGCAAAGGGAGCCGTGGCGGTGGTGTTGCTCACGCAGAGCACGTTTCCGATTTCTGTGGCAGCTTTCACGATGCCTGCGTCGAAGGGAGCCGTCGACTCCTCGAAGTCGGCAGCAAAGGGCATAGAATCAATCTGTGCCATTCCACTCGTTGCGCCCATGAGGGCGAACGTCATTAGGGTAAACAATTGTTTTTTCATAAGTTGGTTTTTTAAGGGTTAATAAACAATTTTTTAGGGGAGTGAAGGGGGAGTGAAAGGGGAGTGAAGGGGGAGTGAAGGGGGAGTGAAGGGGACGATAGTTCTGCGTATGAACTATTGTCATTTCACTCCCGCCGACGAATGTCGGCTCACTCCCCTTTCACTCCTTTTCACTCCCATCATTAATATATGATGTGTTTCTTTGCGTTGATGATGTAGAAGCCCCGCTGTGGATGGGCCACCCGCTGGCCGTTGAGGTTGAACGTTGGACGTTGAATGTTCAACGTTGAATGTTCAACGTCGTTGATGGCGCTCTGTTGGTTCGCGTCGGCCACGATGGCATCGATGGTGTAGATGTGGCATCCGCTGGTGTTCTTCACGTAGATGTCAACAGCTCCGCCCGCGTCGGGCACGCCGTCGGGCAGTGTCCAGTCTTCCCAGGTGTAGCTGGCCTTAGCATCGGGCGTGAAGTTGCCACCTATCTGCTGCAACGTGCCGTTGTCGTCCATGACGTAGATGCCCACGTCACGTCCCTGTCCGCTGCGGTGCGACTCCACGCTCATGGTGATGGGCTGGCCCACGACGACATTGGGGACATAGAAGCAGTAGGGGGCGCCGTTGATGCCCAGCCAGAGGTATTGCCCTCCAGCGTAGGTGCCAATGTCGGTAGAGGCATAGTCTACGGCAATGGCCAGTGAGCGCCCGGCGCAGTAGTCATCGCCGAAGATGAGACCCTCAAGCTCGGCGATGACCTGTCCGTTGGCCTTCATGGTTCCCGCCGCATTGTCGGAGTGATACCAGAAACAGCGGTTGTCGACGGGATTCGGATTGTTCAGGTACTCCACGTCGCTCCATCCCGTCGCGTCGCCCTGCTCGGCATCGGCCACGAGGTTGTCTTTGGTTTGCTGACTCCATTTGGTGAAGTCCCAGCGTCGGCTGACACCCTCCACCTGCTCATTGCTGCGGCATGCGGCACTGATGCTCACGGGCACACGATTGCCCTTGGTGCCGGTCAGCGTGAAGTGGAACGCGTAGTTGCCCACTTCGTGGAAAGCGCCCTCGATGTGGAGCGTGGGGTTCTGCTCGCCCTCGATGGTGTAGGCCACGCCTTGGGGCATGCCTTCCTGTGCGGCGCCATTCAGGGTGTAGCCGTCGAACACCACCGCCTTGGTATTGCTGGTGGCAAACGTCCAGTCTATAGGCTCATCGAGCTTCACCACGAATCGCTTGCCGGCATCGGTCATGCTGGGCATGTTCATGTCAGGCAGATAGTAGCCCAGGTGTGGCGGCTGGTTGTAGGCCGTGTTCTGCCAGCAGATGCCCATGCGGTAGGTGTGGTCGTGCATCAGGGTGGGCACACGATAGCTGGTGGGGGTGTTGGTGGAGTAGATGGCCAGGCAGGTCTCAGCATCGCTGGCTCGCCACAGGACGACCTCCTCGCGCCAGTCGCCCAGGATGTCGGCCGAGAGGTTGGGAGTGTTCTTCGAGCTGTTGCAGGTGCTGCTGGGGCCGAGGTCGCTGAAGGTGATGAGCCGTGTGACGGCCGTCTTGCTCCATTTGTCAATCTTGTTGCCGTCGAGCAGTTCCTCCTGCAGGTCGCCGTCCCAGTAGACGCGGAAGTTGGTCGAGCCGAGCTTGGTCGACAGCGACTCGCCGGTGATGGCACTGCGCGCATTCTTGTCGCTACTCCAGAAGACGGCTCCGCGCACATCGGTGCCGAAGTTGCCGGCTATGCCTCGCCCGTTGTCCACGCCTTCAGGTCCGCCTTTCAGCAATATCTGCCCTGTGGCTGCGTCGTGGATGTCCCAAGCGTAGGTGCCTTTCGACTCATGCACTTGAAACATCTCCAGTCCTGGATGGTCGGGGTTGAGGTCGCTTAGGTGGAGGGCGTCGCCGTGGCCAAAGCCTGTGCCGTAGAGCAGGGTGCCGTCGTCGTCGAGTGCACCTGCGCCCCACACCACCTCGTCGCGTCCGTCGCCATCCACATCGGCTATCGACATGTTGTGGTTGCCGTTGCCATACATCGTGGCGCTGCCTCCGCCGCTGGTAGGATGCAGTCCGCTATAGGTCCTGTTGGTACCCGTGCCGTCGGCATCGTAGGTGGTCACCGTGTAGCTGTTTCTCGACCTGTGCGCGCTGAACCACCGCTGATGGAGTTGCTGCCCGTCGAAGTCGACGGCCCAGATGAAGGCGAAGGTGTAATAACCGCGACAGAAGATGCCGCTGGCTGGTTTGTCGCATCCGTCGAGCTGTGCCACGCCGGCCAGGAAGCGCTCGCCACGGTTGCCATAGCTGGCATAGTCGGTCTTGCCGCTGCGGTCGTCCCAGTTGAAGGTGCCGGTGGCAGCCCCGCCATAGCCAGCGTCGCGGTTGGGGTTGTAGAAGATGGTGTGCACGGCCTCGCCCGTCAGTCCGTTGAACACGGTGAGATACTCCTGCCCGCCCGTTATCTTGCCGTCGCCATTGCGATAGACGGCAGTGTTGCTGGCGTTCTTGATGACGTCTTCCGTAGCCGCTTGGTTCACGTAGTGGTTCTTGCCGTCCTTTGAGCCGGGGCCTGTCTTGCACATCATCTCGGCGAGTCCGTCGCCGTCGAAGTCGTAGACCATGAACTGCGTGTAGTGGGCACCCGCACGGATGTTGGGCCCCAGGTCGATGCGCCAGAGCAATTGGCAATTAGCCGCTGTGCCATTCACTATTTTGTAGCAGTCGATGAACACGTTGTCGGTGACGCCGCCCTGCGAGTTGTCCTTGGCGTTGGAGGGGTCCCACTTCACGAAGATTTCGTATTCGCCATCGCCATCGACATCGCCCACCGAGCAGTCGTTGGGGTTGTAGGTGCCGCCCTGGGCTCCCTTGGCGGGTCGGTTGAGCACCAGCTTCAGATAGCGCTGCGCCCAGGGCTTCACGGCAGCGGTGGTGTCGACGGCGGTGCCGTCGACCACGGTGACGACCTGGTAGGTGTCGGTCTTCTTTCCTGCTGCATCGGTATAGTTGGTGGCAAAGAGGTCCTTGGCCAGGCTCTCGCCGTTGCGCAGCAGCTCGAAGCTGGTGCCATCGGCATCGTAGCCCAATGAGCGCCAGCTGACGAACATCCCCGAGCCTGATGCTGGCAGGGCGATAAGCCCGCGCCCCAGCTTCTCCATCTGGCTCTCGGGGGTGGTTTGTGCTTTCACGGGCAAAGCGGCAGCCATCAAGGCCGCCGCCATGCCAACCAATCGGTTTGTTGTCATTTCACTAATACTTTCTTTACGTTGCCATCGGTTGTCACAATGATGTTGATGCCCTTGCGCATCTCGTTCTGGCGCGCACCGCTGAGGCTGTAGATACGTTGAACAGTGGACGTTGAACGTTGAACGTTGGCGATGCCATTCTGCTGCTCGTCGATGATGCGCTTCGACTCCTCGCCTTCGTTGGTGATGTAGATGTTGAACACACCAGCACGAGGACCGTTGTTGACGATGCGCAGACGTGTATAGACGGGTGTCGTCTCCTCGTAGCTGCGCACATACATCTGATATAAACGTCGTGTAGGATTCAGGTCAATTGTGTCGCCCAGCTGTGTCCATGCTGCATCGTCTGCCTCCGGGTCGGTGGCTATCTCAACAACCAGGCGAGGCACGGGCGAACCCTTGTAGTTGATGATGTAGGCCGTATAGTCGAACGGTCCGGCTATGGGCTGCGTGGTCTGTATCTTGGCGCTGGCGGGATAGGTGGTGTTCCAGTCGTGCAGGTTCAGGATAAACGGTGTGATGGGCAGATAGGTGTTCTCGTCTTCCACGGTTGCGGGGTTGGGAGCGCCGGCGTCGCCATAGTTCAGCTCGGGGTTGGCACCCTCCCACGCCACTTGCTGTCCACGCGAGCGCACGCTCCAGCCATTCTCGAAGTCCACAATCTCCTCTTTGTTCAGCTGGTGGTGCACGATGCTATCGTTGCCGTCGCTGCCGGGCACTGTCTCGTCGAACTCGGGGTCGTAGTAGGGATAGTCGTTCGACTTGCCCCAGCTGAAGTAGTTGCCCGCATTGCTGGCCGACTTGTTGGTGAGCTCGTAGTAGGTGTCCTGGTTGGCATCCATCTGCGATAGGATGTCGATGCGCACGTGGGGGTTCTTCACGCCCACCTGGGCCGAGGCCACCTTCGAATCGAGATAGCCGTCGCAAGTCTGGAAGGCATAGATGGTCCTGCCACGGGTGAGGGTGATGGGTCCGTTATAGGGACTGCTCTTTTGGGTGGTGTTGTCGCCCTTGTAGTTGTAGTAGATTTTGGCGCCCTCCAGGTCGGTGCTCATGCTCACGATTGTGCGTCCGTCCTCGCCCTCCATGCTGATGATGGGCAGCGGAGCCATCTGGCGGATGTCGACAACCTTCTCGGCCACCTGGCTCATCAGGTAGCCATCGCCACGTGCCATCGCCTTCACGGTGGTTTCTTTGTCAACGACGAAAGGCTCCGTATAGCGCGGACTGTCGGCTGTGGGGTCGGAGCCGTCGAGCGTGTAGAAGATTTCGGCGAGCGGAGCAGCATCCTGTATGGCGACGATGGTCTTCAGATTTTCATACTCCAACACGAAAGTGGGTGCGGGAGCCTGTGTGATAGGAGCCTTCGAATTGCTCAGCAAGCCAATGGCATTGCTGAGTATGCCTGGCGTTGCCACATCTGCCAGGGTGGCCTGCGTATAAGGAATATAGATGTAGCCATTGTGTGCGATGTTGTGGGTGTGGATGGCCACCACGTCGTCGGTTTCGTAGGCCACGGCCAGCACGGGGTCGTTGGCAAAGAGTCCGCTCAGGTGCAGACCGGCGAACGGCGTGTCGTTGCTGATGACGAGCACGAAGGTAGGCTCCTCGGCATCGGGATCCTCGAAGAGTTCCTGGTTCTTGAACAAGGCATGGTAGGGATTGCTCACCGTGGCAAAGGGTATGCCGGCGTCGACCACCTCGCCATAGCCCCACTTGGGATAAAGCTCCGGGTTCAGGTTGAGGATGGGCACGAAGGGCTGCACCTGCTTCAGCGAGGCAATGGCATCGGCGTTGTCGACAGTAGAGCTGATGACCACGGCATCGAAGTCGGCAAAGTCGTCGGTCGTGAACGTCTTGTTGGCCTCAATGGGCGTCACATTATTCATATAGTCACCGCCGATGGTCTTGTAGCCCAAGTCGGCATCGAGGTTTCCGTTGTAGAGGTAGCCAACGTTGCGTGCCTCGGTGTTCTCGCCCACCTCGATGGTATAGATGTGGCAACCGCTGGTAGGCTTCACGTAGATGTCGACCATTCCGCCATTGTCGGTTGCACCTTCGGGCAGCATCCAGCTCTCCCACGTGTTGCTCTCCCTGGCATCGGGGGTGAAGGTGTCGCCAATGAGCTTCATCTCGCCATCGTCGCCCAGCACGTAGAGTCCCACGCCACGTCCTTGTCCGCTGCGGTGGCTCTCCACGCTCATCGTAATCTTCTCGCCCACCATCACATTAGGGATGTAGAAGGCGTAGGCCGCATTGTTGATGCCCAGCCACAGATACTGTCCGCCGTCGTAGGTGCCGATGCTGGTCGAAGCGTAGTCGACGGCAATGGCCAAGCTGCGGTTGCCGCAGTATTCCTCGCCAAAGACGAGGCCTTCCAGCTCGGCAATCACCTCGCCGTTGGCTTTCATCGTGCCATAGTTTGCACCGTCCTGATACCAGAAGCACCTGTGGTCCACGGGGGCGGGGTTGTTCAGATACTCCACATCGCTCCAGCCGATGTCGTCGCCCTGCTCGTCGTCGGCGATAAGGTTGTCGATGGTTTGTTGGCTCCACTTGGTAAAGTCCCAACGGCGGAAGCCTTGTGCACTGCTCTCCATGGCAGTGGTGAGCAGCGCCAGCAGTAGTAAGGTAATAGTTTTCTTCATAGCTGTGTTATTTTTGTTGATAATGACAATAGTAGTTTCTTCGGCTGCAAAGATAACGATAAGCGGCGGAAGCTGTCAGTCGGAAAACGGTCATTCAGCGTATCATTTTCGGTCAGCACTAAAAAATGCAAGAAAACTGTAGCATTCTTCGCTTTTTTTTTCGTAAATTTGCACGGTAACAACATGGCCACTGCCAACCACTACTCATTATTCGGCAACATGAAAGCAAAACTATTATTCTGCCTCGCAGCCCTCGGCCCTCTGCTCGCAGCAGCACAGATAGGCACGCGCTTCCCCTCGGAACGCAAAGTAATCAATGACCCCAAGACCGGCGTGGAGCTGGTGTTCCTGACCAGCAAGAGCGGAACGGGCGACTCGAAAATCTATCAGACCCACAATCAATGGACTGCCGACGGCAAATGGGTCATCTTCCGCTCCAATCGCGTGAGAGGCGAAGCCATGGCCGTGAACGAAGAGACGGGCGACATCGTACAGGTGACCGAAGGCGGCTTCACAGGCATGCTCTGCGTGGCCCGCAAGTCGATGAACCTCTATATCATGCGCGTTGCCAACGACAAGAACGGCAAGCGCGTGGGCATGGAGGTGGTGGAGATAAACCTGGAACGCCTGTTGGCCGACTCCGAAGCTGGCAAGCTGAAAAGCAAGAAGAACTACGAACGCATCTGCGGAGTCATCCCCGCCGAGATGTGCAGCGAGGGCGACATGGCCCTGGATGGCAGCGAGACGTTTGCCTACTTCCGACTCGACAAGGAGTATGCCCGCAGCATGCCCATCGCAGAGCCGATAGCCCCCAACTTTGGACCGCGCCACATGGGAGCAGGACCGGGAGGTATTGGCAAAATCGACCTCACCACAGGCAAGGCCGAACCAGTGGTGGCCGTGCACTTCAAAGTGGGGCACATACAAGGCAATCCCTGGCACCCTGGCGAAGTGATCTTCTGCTGGGAGACGGGCGGAAAAGCACCACAACGCACATGGATGGTGAATGCCGATGGCACCAACCTGCGACCCATCTACCGAGAGTCGGAGCACGACTGGGTGACCCACGAGGCGGTCATCAGCGCCGACGAGCTGGTCATCGCCATCATTGGCCACCGGCCCATCAACAAGGAGGAGAAGAAGGAGATTGCCGGACTGGAGTCGTTTGCCACCTCCGACGATTGGGGACCATCTGGCACCAAAGAGTATCCAACGGGCATTGCCGTGGTGAACATGCGCACACGCGAATTGAAGCTCGAAGGACAGGTGAATGGCGACAACTTCTGGCATGTGGCTGGTTCGCAGGACGGACACTGGGTGGCGGGCGACGACTTTGCACGCGAGTTGTGGCTCATCGACCGCCACACGGGAGAGCGCATCCTGCTCTCGGCAGGACACAAGACGACAGCCCGAGACCACGTACACCCCACCTTCAAACCCGACGGAACGGAGATAGAGATTCAGTCGGCCATGCTCAGCGAAGATGGGCGTTCCATGAACATCTGCATCGTGCGGCTGCCCAAGGAATTAATCGACCGTTATAAATAGCTGTGACCAAGGGTTTTGACATTCAGGGCCACAAAGGAAAAATTTGGCGTACGACTTTTTTCAAAATCTCAACGACTTTTTTAAAAATCTCAACGACTTTTTTCAAAAAGTCCGCTCGGTATCCTGAAAGGTGACGCTTGCCACCAAAGGGACGCAAGAACGCCAAATTTTGCCAAACGATGCCCTGCTCAAAATCGTCACTCTCAAGACAAAGAAGTCATCCAATTACGCTATATAATATATAATGAGAAGAATCTTCACTGCTTTGCTCTTCGCATGGTGTTGCACAATGGGTGCAGTCACCTACGACGTGCGCGACTTCGGGGCTGTGGGCGATGGCCACCACATCGACTCGCCAGCCATCAATGCCGCCATCGAGAAGGCTGCCCAGGCCAGGCTGGCGGGGGGCGACGCCGCGGTGGTGGTGCTGCGAGGAGGCACGTTTCTCTGCTACAGCGTGCATCTGCAGAGCGGCATCACGCTGCGCATCGAGAGTGACGCGGTGCTGAAGGCTGCCGCCCCCACCGACAGCGAAGGTTACGACGAAGCGGAACCCAACGACTCGCGATTCCAGGACTTCGGTCACAGCCACTGGCACAACTCGCTCATCTGGGGCGAGCAGCTGCACGACGTGGTGCTGGAAGGCGAAGGACTGATAGACGGAAGTGACGTGCTGACGCGAGGCGGACAGCGCAAGAGCGCTACTGGGCAGACCACGGCCAACAAGGCACTGGGCATGCGCGACTGCCAACGGGTGACCATCCGAGGACTGCGTTTCGGCAGTTGCGGCCATTTCGCCCTGCTGCTGACGGGCGTCGACGACCTGCTCATCGACGGCGTGACCGCCGACACCAACCGCGACGGATTCGACATCGACTGCTGCGAGCGCGTGACGGTTAGAAACTGCCGAGTGAACACCGTGAACGACGATGCCATCGTGCTGAAGTGCTCCTATGCCCTGGGATGGGCAAAGCCTACGCAGCACGTGCTGATAGAAGACTGCCACGTGAGCGGCTATGACGTGGGCACACTGCTCGACGGCACACACACCACCCTGACACAAAAGGCTCCCGACGGCGACGGCCCCACGGGGCGCATCAAGCTGGGCACGGAGAGCAATGGCGGATTCCGACACATCACCATACGCCGATGCACCTTCACCCACTGCCGAGGACTGGCACTTGAAACGGTCGACGGAGCACCCATGGAGCACATCAGCATAGACAACATCACCATGACCGACATCTGCAACGCTCCGCTTTACATCCGACTGGGCAACAGGATGAGAGCACCCGAGGGCTTCCGGCCGTCGACAGTGAGCGACATCAGTATCAGCCACGTCAACGTCGATGATGCCGACAGCCGCTATGCTTGCCTCATCGTGGGAACAGAGGGTAACAGGATAAAGAAGGTGAGCCTGAACGACATCCATATCCGTTTCCGTGGTGGTCTGACCCTCGACGACGTGGAGCAGCAGCGCGGCAGCAACCCCTTCTTCTACGCTGCCGACGGCAAGGCGGGCATCAGCCGTGGCAACGAGAAAAACGGCTACCCCGAACCATCGGCCCACGGCATCCAGCCAGCGTGGGGACTATCCATCAGGCATGCCGAGAAACTGACCTTCAACAACGTGCATCTGGAAACCATGAAGCACGACGAGCGACAGGCCATCGTCATGCACGACACGAAAAAGGTGCGATTTAAAAAGATGAAAACCATCAACACCCAGCCATGAATAAATGCCGAATGCTACTGCTGCTTGTGCTTCACGCGATGTGGACCACAGGCTACTCGACCACGCAGATTGACAGTTCGAATGGGCTGTCGAACAATTTCATCCTTTCGATGGCCCTCGACGGTGAGGGCAACGTGTGGGTAGGCACCGAGTCGGGGCTCAACTGCATAGCGGGCCACACCATCAACGTATATCGGCGCGAACAGCTGGGGATAGCCAACGAAAAGGTGATGGCGCTCTTCTACGACCGATGCCGCAACCGCATGCTGGTGGGCACCGAGATGGGACTGGTGACCTACGACTGCCAGCAAGGACATTTTGGAGCGCAGCTGCAGGGCGACGCGCTGGTGAGCTACAGTCTGGTGAACATGGCCGACGACCACCGACAGGGCGTCTGGCTCGTCTATGGCAACGGGCAGATACAGCACCTGGACTGCAGCACTAACCAAGTGACCACACTCGCCATCCAACTGCCCGGCAGCCGATGTGGCATGGACGACGGACAGGGCTTCCTATACATAGGGCACAACAAAGATGGCGTGAGCATCATCGACCTGAAGAAAGGCGAAGTGGTGAGGCACTACCAGGAGGGTGAAGGGCCAAAGGTAGAGGGCAGACAAACGCTGCCCAGCAGCAACGTGAGGCGCATCGTGAAAGACAGCAGGGGGCACATATGGATGGGCACCGACCAAGGGCTGGTGCGCTACGATGCCGACACGGAATCGTTCACGCTGGCCGACAACATCTGGGCGGCGGCTGGCCAGCGAGCCAATGTGTATGACATCATGGAGATGGCCGACGGACACCTGTGGACGGTGAACGACGTGGGCGGAGTGCTGACCGACGATGAGCGGCAGGTGGAGACCTCGTCGAAGAACACACGCTGCATCCTGCAGGATGCCTACCACAATGTGTGGATTGGCAACCACAGCACCGGCGTTGACTTCATCCCCAGCCGCAAACCCCTCTTCCAGCCACTCGACCTGAACAACGGTAAGGCCATGCGCGTCTATGGCATCACCAGCGACCGGAGCGACCGGCTATGGGTGAGCAGCGAAGACGAGCTGAGCATGCTCCAGCTGGAAGGGGGAGCGTGGAAGGCAGGGGGCCGCTGGCGAGTGGGCGGCATGAAGCACCGGGCACACTCGTTCGCCCGCTGCCTGATGGTCGACAGCAAAGGCCACGTGTGGATGGGAATGGAAGACGAAGGCGTGATGCGCTTCGACACGCACCGACAGACGTTTGAGTCGGTCGACATCGGCTACGGTGGCTGCGACATCCATTCGTTTATGGAGGACACCGACGGGCGCATCTGGATAGGAGCCGAAGTGGGCGTATACGTCTACGACAAAGGACACGCCAGCCACCACGACGAGATGACACAGCTGGTGGGCAAGGCACCAGTGACGAGCTTTTATCGGCTCTCGCCCACACAGCTGCTGCTCGCCACACATGGAAGCGGCTTGCACATCGTGAACACCACCACGATGAACGCACAGCATCTGACCATGGCCGAAGGATTGCCCACGAACAACATCAACCAAGCGCTGCCCGACGGGGCTGGCTTCTGGCTGGCCACCAACGAGGGGTTGATTCGTCTGCCCGACATCCAGAACCTGAGGCAGTTCACCATCTACGACACCAAGGCTGGACTGGCCGACCGAGAGATATATGCCATCCAGCAGGATGCGCAGGGGCGTGTTTGGGCCAGCACCTACACTGGCATCGTCTGCCTCGACACCGTCACTGGGCGCTTTCACAACTACGGGCAGCAGCACAAGCTTAATGCCAGCGGATTTCTGGAGGGCACCGCCACAACGCTGAGCAATGGCAGCATCGCCTTCGGCACATCTAAGGGTGTGTATTATTTCCACCCCGACGAAACCGACGCCGACGTGGAGGTGTCGGCCGTGAGGATTGTGGGATGCGAAGTGTTCAGCCCTACAGGCGAAGAAGACGCTTCACCACAATACCTGCTGCCCGACGGCGACGGCCACCTGACGATGACGCACCAGCAGAACACGCTGCGAATAGCTTTCGCCGTGGGCGACTATGCACAGGGCAACGATGTGGACTATTCGTACATGATGAAAGGGCTGAGCGACAAATGGTATCCGTGCGAGAACGACCGCGAAGTGATATTCAGAAGTCTGCGGCCAGGCAACTACACCTTCGTGCTAAGGGCAAAACTGAGGAGCCAGGATTGGGAAAAGGCCACCACCACACAACTCGGCATACGCATCACACCGCCTTTCTGGCAGTCGTGGTGGGCCTATCTGCTCTATGCTGCGCTGGCATTGGCCGCCCTGCTGCTGCTGATACAGCAATACAAGCGCCGAATAGCCCTGCACAACTCGCTGGAAATGACGCGAAGAGAGAGCCAGCAAAAGCAAGAACTGAACGAAGAACGGCTCCGCTTCTTCACCAACATCACCCACGAGCTGCGCACACCGCTCACGCTGATACTGGGGCCGCTGGAAGACTTGGCCGCAGACCAGAGTCTGACGGCGGGAAGCCGAAGGAAAGTGGAGATGATCAATAAGAGTGCCGGACGCCTGCGCGACTTGATCAACCAGATTCTGGAGTTCAGGAAGACGGAGACGCAGAACCGCACACTGACAGTGGCACGGGGCGACATAGGACAGATGGTCAGGGAAATCGTGCTCAACTACAGGGAACTGAACCGAAACCAGCAAGTGGACATCCGCTATCACCAAAAAAGCGACCTGCCCGTGGTGTATTTCGACTCTGAGGTCATAGCCACCGTTCTCAACAACTTGCTCTCGAATGCCGTGAAATACACGGAGCAAGGCAGCATCGACGTGACGACCGAGGCAACGCCCGACAACCAAATCTGTATCCACGTGGCCGACACGGGCTATGGCATCGCTGCCGACGCCCTGCCACACATCTTCGACCGCTACTATCAGGCCAAAGGCAGCCACCAAGCATCGGGCACGGGCATCGGCCTGTCGCTGGTGAAGTCGCTCGTCGACTTGCACCAAGCAAAGATAACGGTGCAAAGCGAGGAGGGCAAAGGCTGCGAGTTCATCATCTCGCTGTCGGCGGCCAACACCTATCCCAATGCATTGCACAAGGAGGACAATGAGCAGGAAGAGCGAAACATGAAAAGCGAAAAAACAGCAGCCGACGAAGGGGATGAAGGCGCTGAGGCGCAACAGACGCCCCTGCTGCTGATAGTGGAAGACAACGAAGACATCAGACAGTACATCGTCGACTCCTTGGTCGACGACTACCGAATCCTGCAGGCCAAGAACGGACTGGAGGGCACCGCCATGGCCAACGAGCATCTGCCCGACATGATTGTGAGCGACATCATGATGCCCAAGATGAATGGCATAGAGCTGACGAAGCAACTCAAAGGCAACATTCAGACCAGCCACATACCCATCATCCTGCTGACGGCAAAAGACACCGACGAAGACAAAGAGGAAGGATACGACAACGGAGCCGACTCCTATCTCACCAAGCCCTTCACGGCCAAGCTGCTCACCAGCCGCATCAGAAACCTGCTGGCCAACAGAAGACGACTGGCAGAACAGCTGAGCAACAACGGCGTGGAAAGCATACCACGGAACACGGCAGCAAAAGAAAACCTGCTGGGCCGACTGGACCGTGAGTTCATGGAGCGACTGAACAGAACCATCGAGGAGCACATCATGCAGGCCGACATCGACATGGCGTTCCTCACCGACAAGATGGCAATGAGCCACAGCACATTCTACCGGAAGGTGAAAGCGCTGACGGGCCTCACGGCAAAGGAGTATGTGCGCAAACAGCGGCTGCGCCATTGCTACAAACTGCTGCAAAGCGGCGACTACAACGTGACGGAAGCTGCCATGATGACGGGCTTCAACCAAATGGCACACTTCCGCGAGGTGTTCAAGAAAGAGTTCGGCATACTGCCATCGGAACTCACCAGAAAGGCTTGACGGCTGTCCCCCAGGCCGAGGATGATGAGCGCGGCGGCGGCGTGGGTTCAGTATCTTATTGTTCCGTCGTAGTTGAAGATGGGCTGATGGGTGGGCACTTCGGCATCGTAGAATTGCACGGCCGAGTCGTTCGGCTTAGGATGCTGCAGGCGTAGCAGACGAATAATTTCGGCACCTGCCCAGACGACGGGGCCGTAGCCGTGGGCAGCCATCACGTGGACGGGACGGTGGGCATAGAAAGCAGCATCGAAACCCATGCCCGTTCCTACGCAGACGTTCTCCACCTGGCCTTTTTCGTTTACCGCCGACTGAACAGCATGCCAGCCCAGCAGCGCCACAGGCCCGAAGGCTTTGGCATCTATCCAGCCACGGTTGACGGCATGCGCCAGACAGTAGACGTAGATGGCCGTGGCCGACGTCTCAAGATAAGTGTCGTTGCGGTCGAGCAGTTGGTGCCAGAAGCCCGTGTGGTGCTGTCGGCGGGCCAGCCCTGCGGCATGCTTCCTCATCAGGTCGAGAATGGCTTGCCGCTGCGGATGACCAGCGGGCAGCACGTCAAGCACCTCGCAGAGGGTGAGGATAGCCCAGCCGTTGGCACGTCCCCAGTAGAAGGCGGGGTGCGGGTCCATGTCCTCCACCCAGCCATGACGAAACAGACCGTCGGCCTCCACCCACATGCGGCTGGCAAAGAGCTCAACCTGCCGGGCAGCCTCGTCGTAGTAGCGGGTGTCACCCGTGAGTTTGCCCATATACACCACGGCGGGAATGCCCATGAACATGTCGTCGAGCCACACCGTATTCTTATGCGGGCGCTGGCGTGCGAAGTTCCCGTCGGCGAGTCGGTATTCCCTGTTCATGATATAGTCGGTGTAGTTGTCGATAAGCGGTCGGAGGGCATGATCAGTACTCGCCCCCATGAGCTGGGACTTAATCATCGAACAGCAGACGGCACCAGCATCGTCGAGCGCATGGGGGTCGACGACGCGGCGCACGTTGCCGTCGATCTGCTTGTTCTGGGCATAGATTTTCTGGAAATAAGGGAATATGTCGGCCAACAACCGATGGCGTTTCACAACATAGTCGCGGTAGGCCTCATCGCCGGTTGCCTCATAGGCCGCCAGCATTGCTGAGTAGGTGACACCCCACTCGTAGCTGGTCAACCGGAATCCCCCCTGCTTCAGTTGCGTGTCGGCAGTGATGTCCTTCAGCTGCGTCACCTCCCTGCCCGTCTTTTTGTCAACAAGCACAGGCGGCGTTTCGGCGTCGATGTAGCGCAGCACGCCGTCAATCGTTCTTTTCACGTCCTGAACCGCAGGCACACCATAGCCTGTTCGGTATTCCGGCTTCATCAGGTGTAGCGGCGTGTTGTTGTCGTTGACCGTCTGTTGGGCCGATACGGCCAGCGACATGGCAGCACATAGCACCATCATTGTCATCATTCGTTTCATAGTCATACTTTTTTGTCCTTCATTTGTTTTAGCCGTGACAAAGTTACACATTCTTTATAACATATCCGCCGCCTGGCTCCACTTTTTCTTTCCTTGATGGAAAAATAGATGCTGATTGACGTAAAAACGCATCACTATTGACAAGAAACTGACGGCTGCATTTGTCGCCAGTTTTGTATCTTTGCACCTGCAAACGATAGCTCCAAAATCACCGCTCAGAAAAAAGCTTCAACCTTCGACTTGTTTTCCACATGAGTAGTTGTTTAGTTAGTTAATAAAATCACGTTTATAGAGGAAGGTTGAACATGGCAGCGACAGTGAAGCAAGGAGCAATGTTCTGGCAAGGAAGGAAGATTGTTTTTCAGGATGACAAAAAACGAACGCGGCCGACAGGAGATAACACAGGGCACGCACCTGTCGGGGGAAGACAAACATTTAATAAACAAAATGGCATGAACAAAAACCTGACAATCGCATCGGCCATAACGCCACAGCTGGTGGTGATAGACCTTCGCAGCACGGTTAACACCAATAGCAACTATTTTGCTGCAACAGCCAAAGGCAATGTCCGCAACACCATTGTGCTGGCGAGCATCGACTGCCGACATCCGCAGCTATCACGCTATGTTTGGAACTTGATGAACCGAGGCGTAGAAGGCGTGGCACTGTCGTGCGACGACCTGCAGCAACAAGGCATCGGACTCACCTCGAAGCCGATGATGCAGATGTTCCGCATGCTCGAGGACCGCGGCGGATACCTCCTCGTGGACTTCGGCTCCGACCAAGAACACTTGCAGCAGATGGGACAGGTGGTGGGCGAGTGCACTGGATTGCAGGTAATGATGAACGTGCAGCATTGACTGCATCAACCGAAAAAGAACACCATAAACGACAAACGAAAACAAAATACATTTGAAGGAATGACTTTGAAACGACTATTCACCGTTGCCCTCATAGGGCTCATCACCGCGAGTGCCCCTGCACAAGTGGCAGACAATCTGGACCGTCACAACTTCTTCTATGCCGGACAAAGCAAGCTTCGCCGCATGTTCATCGTCAAGGACGGACAGGTGACCTGGAACTACGACGACCAGCTGAAGCGAGGCGAAATAAGTGATGCCGTGCTGATGAGCGACGGACATATCCTGGTGGCGCACCAGTATGGCGTGGCCGAGGTGTCGCAGCAGGGCGAAACCCTGTGGAGCTATGCCGCGCCCGAAGGCACAGAGATTCACACCATACAGCCCATAGGCCGCACACATGTGGTATTTGTGCAGAATGGCAAGCCAGCCAAGTGCGTGGTGATGGAGATACCCTCTACCCGCATCGTGCGCCAGTTCAACGTGCCCTTCAACGAGAAAGGGTCGGTGCACGGACAATTCCGCAATGCACGCCTCACCTCGCGAGGCACGCTGCTCATTGCCAACATGGCCATGGGCTGCATCCATGAGTTCACTTCCGACGGACGCGAAGTGGACCGATGGGGCGGCATGCTGCCGTGGTCGGTGCAGGAGATGCCAAAGACGGGCAACCTGCTCATCACGGGGCGCAAGGGGTTGATACAGGAAATCAACCGACAAGGCCACACTGTCTGGGAGTTGAACACCACAAACTACGGCGTCACACAGCCACAGAAAACGGTGCGACTGAAAAACGGAGGGCATATCATCAACAACTGGTACAACGAATGGAACAAAGAGCCGATGGACACGGCGAAGGCACCCATGCAGGCCATAGAGGTGGACAAGGACGGCAAGCTGGTATGGCAATTGAAGGCATGGAAGAACCCCGACCTCGGCCCCTCAACTACCATACAGTTACTCAACGAAACCGTCAACCGCAACCGCCTGTTCTTCGGCGAGTTCAATGCACAGAAACCCAAACTCTTCGTAGGCCCCAATGAGCCGATTGGCGAGGGACGAGGCATACATCCAGGGCGTGTGGCGTGGATCCACGCTCCTGGTGTAGCCAGCTGGGACGGACATACAGGCCTATGGGTGGACGACCGATGGAACAATCAGGACAAGGCCGACCGCATGGTGGACGAGGCGGTGATGCAGCTCACGGGTGAGCCAACGGCCAAAGAGGCTTGGAAAGCACTCTTCAAACACTTCAACCGCGAACACCGACGTGGCAATAGGGGATACAAGAAAGGCGAGACTATTGCGGTGAAGCTGAACATGAACAATGCCATCACCCACCACGACACCATCGAACTCAACTCATCGCCATTCGTCACACTCGCACTCGTGCGCTCGATGGTACGCCACGGCGGCGTAAGACAACAGGACATCATCATCTGCGAACCCAGCCGAGCCATTACCGACAGTATATATAATAAGGTGCACCGTGAGTTCCCATTGGTGCGCATCATCGACAACATTGGCGGCGACGGACGCGAGAAATGCGAGTACTATCCCGAACAAATAACCTACTCCACCGACAACGGCAAGATGGCACGCGGACTAGCTAAATGCATTGTCGATGCCGACTATCTCATCAACAGCGCACTGCTGAAAACCCATTCCGGGCCGGGTGTCACGCTCACAGCCAAGAACTGGTATGGCGCCACCGACATCAACCTGCTGTGGCGACAGAACGCCCACAACAACGTATCGCCCGACAAGCGCAACGGCAAGCCAGGCTACAAGACCTTTGTCGACTGGATAGCTCACAAGGACATGGGGCAAAAGACACTCCTATTCATCATCGATGGAACCTACGGCTCGCGCGACGTCAACGGCGCTCCCAACCCGAAATGGATGAAAGAACCGTTCCTGGGCAACTGGGCATGCTCCATCATAACCAGCCAAGATGAGCTGGCATGCGACGCCGTGGCCATGGACATCATCATCGGCGAATGGCCCGAGTTCGAAAGCCTGAACTACTGCGACGAATACCTGCGCGAGGCTGCCAGCCTGCCACAAGCGCCCAGCGGCACCGTCTACAAGCAGCAGGGAAAGCCCGTGGAAAAGCCACTCGGGCTTTTTGAACACTGGAACAATGAGCACCAATACACGAAGATTGACTTAAAATACAAGAAACTGAAATGAAAAGAGCGTTAGCCTTGACAAGTCTTTTCTTGTTCATCCTTGGCTCAAAGGCACAAGTGGGCGATGCCTTCAACGGCATACTGCCCGTTACCGACCCGCTGATGATGAAAAGCTTGAACGGCGAGTGGCAATTGAAAGTGATTGAAGGCATTAACAACGACACGACCGTACCCCCTGCCGACGACACCTGGGGGCACATCCACGTGCCGGCTTGCTGGGAGCAATATGGGTTCTGCGCCCCTGCCTACGACAAGCCACAGCCCTTGACGGGCTATTACCGCACCACGTTCACCGTGCCCGAAGCGTGGAAGGGCATGCAAATCGCCATACGATTCGATGGAGTGCTATATGGTTACGACCTATGGGTCAACGGAAAGGCGGCGGCAAACTGGCGCTCAGCCTACAACACTGCCATATTCGACATCACACCTTTTCTCAACAAGAAATCATCCGAACAGCAGCTGGCCATGCGCGTCATCTCGCAATTCCCCGGCAGCGAGTTCGATTATAACGACGATTGGGCGCCATGCGGCATCTTTCGCGACGTCACGCTGATGGCTGTTCCAAAGACACACCTCAGCGACCTCACCATACAGACAAAGAACGATGGGCAGGTGGACGTGACAACCACCATCGCCAATGGCGACAAGGGCACCGAGGTGAAGCATGAGATACTCGACGCAAACGGCAATTATGTGGGCACCACAAAAGTGCAACATCCAAAGCTTTGGACGGCAGAGACGCCCTATCTCTACACGTTGCGCACCACTCTGTGCCAGAAGGGAAAGCCCATCCAGACTTTCGTACACCAATTCGGCTTCCGCGAACTCACCATCGATGGGAACATCATGAAACTCAACGGACGGCCCATCAAGTTGCGAGGCGTCACCAGCCACAGCACCGACCCGCGCACGGTGAAGGTCATCGACGATGCCAGCATCCTACGCGACATGCAACTGATGAAGGAGGCTTCCATCAACTACATCCGCACCAGCCACTACCCCCGCGAACCGCGATTCTACCAACTGGCCGACTCTCTCGGCTTCTATATCATCGATGAGGTGCCCTTCGGCTATGGCGACAAGAATCTTTCCGACTCCACGTTCTATCCCGTGCTGCAGCAACGAGCACAGGCCACTATCCGGCGCGATAAGAATCACCCCTCGGTGCTCATCTGGAGCCTGGGAAACGAGAACCCGCTCACCGACATCTGCATCCGTCTGGGCGACTATGTAAAACAACAGCTCGACACCTCGCGCCCCATTTGCTATCCACAGGTGGGTTCCTATTTCCGTCGTTTCAACTACGATTTCCCCAAGGTGGCCGACATCTACGCCCCCCACTACCCTTCGACGGCCCAGATTGCCGATTTCTACCAGCGAACCGACCGCCCCGTTATCTTCACAGAGTACTGCCACACACTTGGAATCTCGCTCGAAGACCACAACCGACAGTGGGAAATCATCGAGCACACGCCCGCCATCGCTGGAGGGAGCGTTTGGGAGTGGGTAGACCAAGGTATGCCGTTTGTTTCCTCCCCAGAGGTGGGAGAAATTAAAGGGGAACTGAACAAGCGCATGTACGGCTATGAGGAACGAGTCTTTACCTCTACCGACAGCGGCTTCGAAATGTTTGGCAACAAAGGTACCGACGGACTGCTCTATGCCGACCGCACACCACTGCCCAACTATTATGAGATTCAGCACAACTATGCCCAGGCCTTTGTGTCAGAGGTGGAAAAAGACACCCTCCATATCACCAACCGCTACGACTTCCTGAACCTGAAGGATAATATCACTTTCTGCTGGACGCTGACAAACAACCGCGACACCGTGATGCGAGGCGCCTTCAGTCCAGACTGCCCCCCTCATGTGACCGTACCTTATGTCATGCAATTGCCACAACAGAACGGGCTCTCCCTCCTACAATTCGACATCGTAGATGCACAGGGACATACCATCCTCCATCAGAGTTTTGTGCTGAACAAGCCAGAAGTGGCCTGGCGTGGTTGTGGCGACCCCATGTCGTTCATTCAGGAAGGCCCCTTAATTCGTGTAGGCCGAAAAGCCACGATGGCAGAACGTATCAAAGTGATGGATAAGCGTATAGAAAAGTATCTCCAGCCTTTAGATAATCCGAAGGTCAAGACTAACGTGCATACCTCACAAGCGGGTACAGCCACCAAGGTATGCTATACACTGACACCCGACAGTACCGATGCCTTTCTTTCTGAACTCGGCATCGCCTACCTCCTTGACGACCGCTTTGATCGCGTACAATGGATTGGTCAAGGCCCTTTCGCCTCCTATCCTGGTCGATGTCAGGCCAACCGCTACGGCTTTTGGGCAAAACAGATTGACGACCTTTATTTTGAGGGCAACCGTATGGGCGTGGATGCCGCTCTCTTCAGTGACAAGGAGGGGCATGGTCTGCTGGTTGTTGGAAACAACCTGAATCTGAACTTCGAGCTGACAGACCAGGGCATCGTCCTAACGGTGAATGCCGCCGTTTCAGGCCAAGGTCCTAAGTTCGCCCGCACTGCCTTCCCCGTCATCTCAAAGGAGATAGGCACAGTGTCAGGCGAATTCCGACTCTATAGCATCGGCGCCGACTCATGGCCACAGCTTTTCGCCCATCCGCAGTCTGTACCCCCTCCCTTCCATCCCTTCAAGACTCAATACGACACCTATCTGCTGAGATACAAAGACATAACAGAGTAATAACAACACCTATCGCCTCTCCTGCTGTGTCCGCTACCTACCAAAATGATGAAATGATGAAATGATGGAATGATGGTTTTTCGTAACGCTGCAGAAAATCGCATAGTTACGTGCGTAAACGCTACAAAAACGGTCACTTTTTTATATTTTCCACGCTCCAATTACTGGATAATGCCTGCTTTTTCCGAGTTTTTTTACTCTCGTGGAATCCATCAAACCATCATTCCATCATTCCATCATTCCATCATTTCATCATTTTGGGTATACCCACCTCTTCAGGCAGCGGATGCGTAGGACTGTGCAAGTTAAAAAAACTTTTAATTATTATATATATATAATAATTAACGCCTATAGCATTTCAGGCTAATGATGAAATGATGGTTTGATGGATTATGCCCTATAGCATATCAGGCTAATGATGAAATGATGGAATGATGGTTTGATGGATTTTTGTGGGGTTTTTGCACGTAACTATGCGATTTTCTGCAGCGTTACGAAAAACCATCATTCCATCATTTCATCATTAGGGGTATATCACCCCCAGAAACTGCGTAAACGACGTGCAGCCCCTGCCCCACTCGCTCACCCTATCGATGACGGGCGTGCTGACTCCCTTTTGACGAGCCAGGCGGCAAACGATGTCGAGGCCATAGGGGAAGTCCTCGGTGAAGTAGCGGCTCTGGAAGTTGGGGATGTAGCCACCCTCCACGGGAAGCATGGGCGCGACGATGCCCTTGAAGGCCTCGATGCTGCGCAGCTTGCTGGCAAGTGAGGGGGCGTCGGTGCTCTCGTAGTAGTCGAGCACGGTGGGAATGCTGCCGGGGGTGACGGGCAGGACGGCCAACAGATGCTGCAGCTCGCAGTCCATTTCGATATAGAGCTGGGCGGCCTCTTCGGTCCACTCCTCGTAGAACAGGGGCACGCGCGGATAGACGATGCCGGGATGCCAGTCGTGGAAGAGCGTGTAGAGGCGGGAGGGATGCAGCAGGGGGTTGCTGTTGGAGAGGCTGGCCTCGTAGTGGCTATGCAGCAGATGGGTGGGCGTGCAGAAGAGCGTCTGCACCATCTGGCGCAGCTCCTCCTGGCGTGTGGTCTGCTCCACGGCCAACTGCAGACTGGGCTTGAAGCCCATGATGCGGGCGGCATGGCCATACTGCAGGGTGCGGGCGATGAAGGGCACACGCTGGAGACCGAAGAGCGGCGTGCTGGGGGGCAGGATGTCGATGGCCTGGAAGAAGAAGCCCGTGCTGCTCACCACGCTGCCCACTGCGGCGCCGGGTTTCAGATGGGGCTGGATTTGCTGGAGCGTCTCTGCGATGGCAAAGCCAGGCAGGCAGAGCAGCACCACGTCGGCAGTGGGAATCACGAGAGAGGGGTCGCTGCAAACAAATAACCCACCCCCATCCCCTCCCGTACGGGAGGGGGGCTTGGTTAGACATCTTACATCCAAGTCTATATCCACTCCCCTCCCGTTCGGGAGGGGTTGGGGGTGGGTTACTCTTAATATCTTGCCCCACTGCTCAGGGTGGCGTGTCAACAGACTCACCTTGTAGTTGGTACGTGCGGCGATGAACCCCGCCGCCACATGTCCCAGATTGCCGCCACCACAGATGCAGATATTCTTCATTGGTCGGTTAGTCGTTTGGTCGTTTCGTCGTTTAGGGATTCATTCTTCAATCTTCATTCTTCACTTAATGCTTTCAATGCGGCGACGAGCCGATCGTTGTCTTCGCTATTGCGCACCGACACACGGATGTAGTTCCTACCCTGCAGGGCGGTCTTCGAGTTGCAGTCCTTCACCATGATATTGTAGTCGGCCAGCAAGCGGCGGGTCAGCTCGGCTGAGGTGAAGCCGCTGGTGATTTCCAAGCAGAAATAGTTGGCCTGCGAGGGGATGAGGCGCAGGTAGGGAATCTGGCTGAGCAGTGCGGCAAAGCGCTGGCGCTCGGCGATGAAGCGGTGGCAAGCCTTACGGTAGTCGGCCTCGTACTTGCCGAAGATTTGCAGATAGTATTCGGCGAAGGAGTTGATGTTCCAGATGGCCACGTCGCGCTTCACACGGTTGATGAGGTCGGTGTCTGCCGAGCACATCACACCCAGGCGCAGTCCGGGCACGCCATAGCTCTTCGAGATGCTCTTCATGACGACGAGGCTGGGGAAGGCTTCGAGCGTCGAGTTGGTGATGAGGGTGTTGTGCTCAAAATCGTCGCTGAAGTCTACAAACGACTCGTCGACGATGAGCCGAATGCCACGCTGCTGTGCCCATGCCGCGAGGCGGAGCAGGTCGGCATGGGGGATGAAATTGCCCGAAGGATTGTCAGGGTTGATGAGCAGCAGCGCCTGTATGTCCTTGTCGGCATAGAAAGCCATCAGGTCGTCGGCGGTGTATGACAGGTCGGCGTTCTGGGGCACGAAGGCCACAATCTGCTCCTTGGCAAGACGATGGGGATATTCCTCGAAGGTAGGATAAACAATGCCTACGGTTGAAGAATCGGCTGTTTCCATCAGGCTCTTGATGAGCTCGGCGGCACCATTGCCCACCACGGTGTATTCGCGTCGGATGCCGAAATACTTCCCTGCGAGCAACTGCTGCACCATCATGCCCGAAGGATACTCGGTGAGCAGGGTGTCGAAGCTGGCACGCAGCTCGTCCTTCATGCGCTGCGTGGGGAAATAGGGATTGACCAGGTAGCAGTAGTCGAGCATCTTGGGGAAGCGCCAATGGCCTCCATAGCGGTAGTTGAAACGGTGGAGCATCTCGTCGCCCTCGGCAAAGATGGTCTCGGCAATGTCGAGGTCCTGCACGTCGTCAATCTCGTACCATTTCTCGTCGCCGATGGGCAGGGCCTTCAGGTCGACGCTATCGATGAGGGTGATGACGCGGAGCACCTGCTCGTAGTATTCGTTCAAGCCCATCGCCTTCTGATAGGCATCGAGGAAGGGCACATACTTCTGACAGCTGAAGTCGCGCGAGAACTTATACACGTTCACCGTCTTGTAATAGCTGTCGCACTCGTCGTATTTGAACGCTTTCTTGGGCACGAAGTTCACGATGTGGCAGTCGTGGTCGATGGTGACCATCGTGCCGTCCATCCAGCTCTCGTATTTGGCCACCAGCGCCAGGTTGGGCTGCGGGTTGTCGAGGATGAGGGGGATGAGACGGTCGCCAAGGATGAGGTCGCTCTCGATGAGCAGCGTGTCGTCCTGCTGCAGCTGCTCCTTGGCCAGCGCCAGCGAGTAGATGTTGTTGGTGCGGTCGTAGATGGGGTTCTCTACATACTCAATGTTGAGCCGCCCATCGTAGCGGTGTCCCAGAAGGTCTTTCAGGGCCTGTGCCTGATAGCCCACCACGATGACCACTCGACTGAACTGTTGCCGGGCCAGCTGCCCCAGCAGACGGTCGATGAGTGTCTGGCCGTTTACGCTCACCATGCACTTGGTGTTGTGCTGCGTCAGCTCGCCCAGTCGGCGACCCATGCCTGCTGCCAGAATGATTGCTTGCATCCTGCTTGATTTAAGAGTTTAGAGTTAAGAATTTAGAATTAAGAGTTGTCGCCTGCGGCGAGTAAGAATTTAGAATTTAGTATTTTTGCTTCTTCATTCAAACGTGCAGGGCAGTGCCAGCAATTGGTACATCAGGGTGCGTGCCAGGCGCTGGTGTCCCAGGTCGTTGGGATGGAGCAGGTCGGTTTCTGCATGGTGGAAATACTGGGCGTGCTCGCCGACCATTGGGAAGAGACCGCTGGTGGCACCCCAGTCGATGACGGGCACCGCCCACACCTGTGCAGCCTCATTCACGGCATCGACATAGGCGTCGAGGTATTCGCCACACTGGTTGGTGTACGACTCGTCGCACTGCCAGTTCTTCTCGTTAGCATGGAAGTCGGAGCGATGAATGGGCGTGAGCAGCACAATCTGCTTGGTGGGAAAGGTGCGCTTGAGCGAGTCCATCGCGATGTTGATGCGCCCACAGAAGGTGGTGGGGTCCATCGATGGGGTGCGCTGTCGGCGCGTGACCATCTTTTTGGGTTGTCCGTGACCATACTCCACTTGGGCTACACGCTCGTCCCACCACTGTCCTACGGGCACGCCATTGTTGTAGTCGTTGGTGCCACAGAAGATGAGGATGGCGTCGAAATCCTGCCCATGCTCCTTCTTCAGTTGGTCGGTCTGACGGGGGATGTCGTCCCACTGTCGACCGCTGACGCCGTAGACGTAGGGCGTAATCTGCAGCCAGTCTTCAAGGAAGCCCCAGTATTTCTTCTTCGAGCCACTATTGCGCGGGTCGGTGATGCTGTCGCCAAAGTAGGCCACCCGCTTTCCCTGCCAAGGGTGCGCCACCAGCATCTGCGGCAGAGCAGGCACAGTCAGCAGCAGAGAGAGCAACAGGAGAACAGTTTTTCTGCACATAGCTTACAACACTACTTTCTTCCCTTGGGTGATGTAGACATTTGACGGTGAACGTTGAATGTTCAACGTTGAACGTTCAATGTTAAAACGGCGCCCCTGCAGGTCGTAGATATGCTGAACGCCCATCGAGACAGGAAGGGATGTCACGGTTGTGGCCATGCTGACGTAGTCGTCGACATTGACGGCGAAGTTTACATCGTAGATGTTGGCACTACCGCCAGTCGAGGCTGTCAGCCCGAAGATGGTGGCGCCCTCGCAAACGCTGGGGCGCTCATCACCGAAATTCTCGTAGAGTCCGCTGGTGGTCATGTCCCAAGCGATGACCTGCTGCTGCTCGCCCCCCACGGTGACTGTGGTGGTCTTCGACGGAGCCACCTCCGAGCCGTGATTGGTGCCGTTGAGCCACCACAGATAGCTGCTGCCCGACGAGGTGCGCAGGTTGTCGCCCCTGACGACGAGGTACTTCTGCTGCTTATCGATGCGATAGTCGCAGTCGTCGTACTTCAGCGAGAGGCACACGTTGTTGCGTCCGGAAGCTCCTTCCACATGAATGACGTTACGGTCGATGTCGTAGGTGATGTTGCTGGCGGCCACACGGTTTTCGTCGCCAGTGGTCCAGTCAGTGGCGCGAAAATGGTAGGCATGGTTGTCATAATCCTTCAGCAGACGCACGTAGTAAAGACCGGGACAGAGCGTCGTGGCCGAGGCGGTGAGGCGCACCACGAACTGCGTCTTTCCCTTGGCCAGCTCGGCGGGAATGGGATATTCCAGGTTGAAGAAGCCACGGTCGTCGCTACCTTTCACCCGTCCGGGGATGGTGATGTCGGCAACCTTTTGCCCGTCGACGGTGAGCGTGGCACTGCGTCCTCTGTCGGAGGTGATGAAGCGCACCATGACGCTCAGGTTCTCCTCGATGCCGCTATTATTATATAATGTGTATTCGATGAATCCGTTGGCACGGGCATCGCGGTAGCGCTCGCCATTGTACTCACCCGTGGTGCTTCCTTCCGAGTAGCGCACATTGTGGCCAGCCTCGCTCTGCTGCTCGCCAGTGGCCACGAAGTCGATGGTGCGGGCGTTGAGGGCTTCCTGCTGGGCTTCGTACTGAGCCATAGAGCTGTTGCGGTAGTTCTCTTCCGTCTGCTGATACCAGTAGCACATGTAGCGCTGGTGGTGAATCTTGTAGAAGGGCACCAGCTTCAGCGACGACCACTGGTAGTTGTTTGCGCCGGTGCGTGTGGCATCGATGACGAAGCTCAGCTCGGTGCTGCGCAAACGCTCGATACGACTGAGCACATTCGAGCGCTCGCCAATGAGCAGCGGTGCCTTCGTCAAGTTCAGTATGCGACCTCTGGAACCAGGCGAGTGGTCCATACGGCCTTCGCCACCATATTCATTCTGGAGCTGCTCGTAGGGCAGGTTCGAGCCGTCGCCGTTGGCCAAGGCGGTGGTGGCAGCACCTAAAAGGATGGGGCCAAACTTGAAGGCAATGTAATCGGTGTAGTTGGGGCATTCCTCGTAGCGCAGCTGCATGTCGAGCGTGACGGTAATCTTGTCGCCCACTTTCCATTTACGGTTAATGTTGACGTAGCTGGCCTTGCCTTGCTCCACGCCCATGTCAATGGCTTCGCCATTCACCAACACCTGGTAGTTCTTGCCTGCCCATTCGGGATGGCGCAGGGCGATGGCGTATTTGCCCGACTTGCCCACCGTGATTTCGGTGGTGCCAGTGTTGGGGAAGCTGGTTTCTTGGGTGACGATAAAGTCGTCACTTTCGAGACGAGAGGGAACGAAGAGGTTGACATAGAGCGTCTTCTTGGCGTCGTGCGTATAGATGAAGTGGCCGTACTTGGAATGATTCTCCATGCCTGTGCCCACGCAGCACCACATGCCCTTGTTGGGGACGGAGTAGATGCGATAGCCCTGTGGGCGAAGCGTGGTGAAGTAGACGTAGCCGCCCGTCGTGGGGTCCTGCGTGCTCAGGATGTGGTTCCACATCGTGCCCTCGTAGAAGTCGGCATACTGTGCAGCGGCTTGCGGGTCGGTCTCAGCAGTGCAGTCGAAGAGTTCCTCCGACAGCTTCAGCATGTTGTTAGAGTTACAGCTTTCAGGTCCGTCGGGCTGGTCGATGTATCGGTTGCCGTTGGCGGCGCTGAGGAAATGCTCGTTCACCGAGTTGCCACCGATGCATACGGTGCGGTTCTCGGCCACATCCTGCCAGAAGTTCTTGGCAGCAGTCATGTAGCGGGTAGCCGTAGCGTCCTGCTCGCCAATACGTGCCATACCAATGTACTTAGGCACTTGGGTGTTGGCGTGCTTGCCGTCGAGGAAGGTGGGATTCAGCGTCTGCATGCCGTCGAGCATGGTGCGGTGAGTGTACTTCTTCGCAGCAGCCAAGTACTTGGCGTCGCCGAAGAGCTGGTAGGCATCGAGCAGCGACTCGTTCATGCCTCCGTGCTCACAGTTCAGCCAGTCCTGCATGTTGGTGTCGCTCACCTTGCTCACCACGTTCACAGCCCAGTCGGACATCTTGCGGAACATCTCCTTGGCCTTCTCACTGTCACCATAAACATAGGCGTCGCGCAGACCCGCCAGAATCTTATGTTGAACGTAGAAGGGCACCCAACCCCAGTTGCCGCGAATGGTGGCGGTGTTGCCTTGGTAGAGGTCGCGCCACGACTGGTTGATGGGCTGTCCACCGATGAAACCGTAGAGGCCGCCAGTATCTTGGTCGTACTGCCGCTGGCAGTCGTCCATCACCTGCAGCATGTAGTCCAAACGCTCTTTCACAAGAGCACGCGTGGCCTCATCGTGGCAGGCCGCCCAGGCCATAGCGAGTGCCGAGACGTAGTGGCCACCCACATGACCGCTCAGGTCGAAGCCAGCATCGCCGCCCCAGTTGGGGAAGTTGGGGTGACGCGTCTCCCATTGGTAATAGGGCGAGCTGCTGTCGGTGGTTTTAGATAGTCCCGACTGGCGCACAAAGGGTGTGAGCAGACGGTCGGTGTCGTACTGCAACAAGTGCTGGATGTTTTTCTCCATGGCCGTCTTCATGGGGCCTTCGAGCAGCTCCACCTGCCCCAAGTCGAAATGGTGAGGATAGAGCTTGCTTTGCGCTGTCACTGTCAGGGATGTCGAGAGTGCCAGCAGACAGGTCAAAAGGTGTTTTGCTTTCATCTTGATATTGTTTATGATTATTATTCTACTTTATACGGTGCAAAATTACACAAAAAAAAGGAATTTACAAATAACAGGGCATAAGTTTTTTGTAAAGATCAGACCGGCACAAAGAGGTCGGCCATCACGCGGTCGCTGACGAAGAGGCCTTCACGGGTAAGCCGCAGACGGGAAGTTTTATCGTCGAGCTTCAGCCAACCACTCTCGATGTAGCGTTGGGCTTGGCACTCACAGTAGTGGCGATAGTGGAGCGGCAGCGTATCGAGAGCGATACCCTCACGGGTGCGCAGCGCGGTCATCACCGTCTCGTTGTAGAGGGTGTCATCGTTCAGCTGCTCTGTCTCGGCAGGAATGTTGCCGGCCTCAATAGCGTTGATGTAGGCCTGCACGTCGGCTACGTTCCATTGGCGGTGGGTACCAAAGAAGGAATGGGCGCCAGCGCCAAGGCCAATGTAAGGAGTGTGGTTCCAATAGGAGCTGTTATGGCGCGAGCGGCGTCCGGGCAGGGCGAAGTTCGACAGCTCGTAGTGCTCGTAGCCCCGCACTTCCAGACGGTCCTTTAGGTCGTAGTACATCTGGCGCTGCAGCTCGTCGGCCAGCTCCTCCACCCTGCTCTCTTCCACCATAGCATGCAGGGCGGTGCCTTCTTCTATCGAAAGGGCGTATGCCGAGAGGTGCTCCACGCCCAAGGCTAAGGCGGCGTCGATGTCGGCATGCCATTCAGGCAATGTCTCTCCCGGGAAGCCATACATCAGGTCGATACTGATGTTGCCGATGCCCGTCTGGCGCAGTAGGTGTACTGCCCGCCTCACTTGATCCGCAGTATGACGCCGACGGAGCCACCGCAGCCGCTCGTCGGAGAAGGTCTGTGCGCCCATACTCACGCGGTTCACAGGCAGATGGGCCAGGCAATCTGCCAGCTGGGGGGTAACATCATCGGGATTACACTCGATGGTGACCTCGACATCGGCCGACACATTATATATATTATAAAGACAACTGAAGAGCGAGCGTAATTGCTCGCCCTCCAGTTGAGAAGGGGTTCCACCGCCCAAGTAGACGGTTTCAATGTGTGAGAATTGGGAGCTAGAAGCTGACTGCAACTGCATCTCGCGGCAGAGCGCCTCCACATAGCGCTGGCGCATGGCCAGCTGCGTGGTGGAGAAGAAGCCGCAGTAGATGCATCGGCTCTTGCAGAACGGCACGTGCACGTAGATGCCGGCCATGACTCAATAGCTGCGGGCGATGATGACGCGGGCCTTGGAGGGCTTGCCGCTCACCATGTCGATGCCAGGTGTCTGCTCCACACCGAAGGGCACGCAACGGATGGTGGCCTGTGTCTCTTCCTTGATCTGTGCCTCGGTCTCGGCAGTGCCATCCCAATGGCAGAGGAAGAAGCCGCCGTCCTTGATGCGCTCCTTGAACTCCTCGTAGTTGTCGCACTCGTAGATATGCTCGTCGCGGTATTTCTTTGCCTTCTCGAAGATGTTCTGCTGGATGTCGTCGAGCAACTTTGCCACATGCTCCACGATGCCCTCCAGTGGCAGTGTCTCCTTCTCCAAGGTGTCGCGGCGCATCAGCTCGATGGTGCCGTTCTCCAGGTCGCGGGCACCGAGGACGAGACGCACAGGCACGCCCTTCAGCTCGTAGTCGGCGAACTTGAAGCCAGGGCGCTTATTGTCGGCGTCGTCGAACTTCACGCTGATGCCCTTCTGGCGCAGTCCCTCGATGATGGGCTGCACCTCGCGGTTCACAATCTCCATCTGCTCAGGCTTGGTGGCAATGGGGATGATGACCACCTGGATGGGAGCCAGGCGCGGAGGCAGCACAAGTCCGTTGTCGTCGCTGTGGGTCATGATGAGGGCACCGATGAGTCGGGTGCTGACGCCCCATGAAGTGGCCCAAACATACTCAGGCTTGTTCTCCTTATTCAGATAGGTCACGTCGAAAGCCTTGGCGAAGTTCTGGCCCAGGAAGTGCGAGGTGCCGCTCTGCAGGGCTTTTCCGTCCTGCATCATGGCCTCGATGGTGTAGGTGTCGAGTGCGCCGGCGAAGCGCTCGGTCTCACTCTTCACGCCCTGCACCACAGGCACGGCCATCCACTCCTCGGCAAAGCGGGCGTAGACCTTCAGCATCAGCTGAGCCTCCTGCTCGGCCTCCTCACGGGTGGCATGAGCAGTGTGTCCCTCTTGCCACAGGAACTCGCTGGTGCGCAGGAAAGGACGGGTGCGCATCTCCCAGCGCATCACGTTGCACCACTGGTTGCACATCAGGGGCAGGTCGCGCCAAGAGTGAATCCAGTTCTTATAGGTGTTCCAGATGATGGTCTCGCTGGTGGGACGGATAATAAGCTCTTCCTCCAATTTGGCAGCGGGGTCTACCACCACAGCGCTCTTGTCTTCGGTGGCCTTCAGACGGTAGTGGGTTACTACGGCGCACTCCTTGGCGAAGCCCTCCACATGCTCGGCCTCACGGCTGAGGAACGATTTCGGAATGAGCAGGGGGAAATAGGCATTCTGGGCGCCCGTCTCCTTGAACATACGGTCCAACTCGTGCTGCATTTTCTCCCAGATGGCGTAGCCGTAGGGCTTGATAACCATGCAGCCACGCACGGCCGACTGCTCGGCCAGGTCGGCTTTCACCACTAAGTCGTTATACCATTGGCTGTAATTATCAGCCCTTTTTGTCAAATCTTTCAGTTCTTTTGCCATATTTTTTATGCAATTTAGTTAAATTTGCGTGCAAAGGTACAAAAAAAATCATTATTTATAATTCATATTTCATAATTATTTTCTATCTTTGCAGCGTGAAACCATTTTGTTTAACAGTTTAACTATAAAAAAAGAGTATCATTATGAAGAAAATGAAAGCAATGGTCCTCACGCTCTGCGCATGCATCGTGATGATGGGTTGTAACAACCTGGGTAAAGGAACTGCCATCGGCGCTGCCGGAGGTGCTCTGCTGGGCGCCATCGTAGGTAAGGTGGCTGGTAACACCGCTGTGGGTGCTGCCGTTGGTACCGCCGTTGGTGCTGGTGCTGGTGCACTCATTGGCAAGCACATGGACAAGGTGAAGGCTCAGGCCGAAGCCGTGCAGAACGCACAGGTGCAGTCGATTACCGACGCCAATGGTCTGCAGGCCGTTCAGGTGACCTTCGACAGCGGTATCCTCTTCCAGACTGGTAAGAGCGATCTGAGCCAGGCTGCCAAGACTTCTCTGGCACAGTTTGCCAACAATGTGCTGAAGGTGAATACCGACTGCGACGTGGCTGTTCAGGGCTTTACCGACAATGCTGGTTGGAAGAACAGCACCGCCGAGCAGAGCGCTCAGAAGAACCTGACCCTCTCGCAGCAGCGTGCACAGGCTGTGACCAACTACCTGCTCTCGCAGGGCGTTAGCGCCAGCCAGATTCGCAGCACCACCGGTTTCGGTGAGTCCAACCCCGTGGCCGACAACAGCACCGCCGCTGGCAAGGCTCAGAACCGCCGCGTGGAAGTGCTCCTCTATGCTTCGCAGGCTATGATCAATGCTGCTGAGCAGGGCACCCTGAAGTAAAATCGCCAGGGCAACAACCCTAAAGACCTTACGCTCCCCCTTGTGACGCCGTTCACGAGGGGGAGTTTTTTATAGCCATTAAGAAATCTGTGCAGAAAATGCGCTAAAGCGATACAAGTTTGCAATAATTGTTGTATCTTTGCAGTCACAAATGATAACTTGAGAATATGACAACAACAGTTTCTCAAACTCAATTCGTCACGCTGGCCATCGGAGCCACTGCGCAGCGTATGGGTATCACGGCCACGGAACTATTTAACAGGCTAAAGCGCCATGGACTGGTACGCCGACTGCTCTTCGACTGCTACGACACGCTGCACGCTGAGAGCATCGACGGCGTAATATGGAATGTGCAGGAAGCCCTGAAGAACTGGGAAGAGAAAGAGAAAGGAGGCCAAGGATGATACTTTATCATGGTTCTTACCTGAGTGTGCCTGTGCCACTTACGGGTGTTGGCCGCCGCGAACTCGACTTCGGCCCAGGCTTTTATGTCACCAATCTCCGTGAGCAAGCCGAGCGTTGGGCTCGCCGAGTCTGTGTTATCCGCGCCGTGGACACCCCAGTGCTCTCCATCTATGAGTTCGACGAGACCCTGTTACCCACCGACGTGCGTCGTCTCCGACTGGAACATTATAACAAGGAATGGCTCGACTTCATTACGAGCAGCCGACGAGGCGAAGAGCCTTGGAAGGACTACGACATTATCGAAGGTGGCGTGGCCAACGATCAGGTCATCGACACGGTGGAGGATTATTACGCCCAGCGCATTACCGCTGAGCAAGCCATTGGTCAGCTCCTTTTTGCCAAGCCCACCCATCAGATGTGCATCAGCCGTCAGACCATTGTCGACCGCTGTCTGCATTTTATTGCTGCCGAACCCGTCGCAGAGAAAGGAGACCAAGGATGAGAGATCAAGTATTCTGGAGAAAAACAGGTCGCATAGCCACTCTGCTCGCCGACCGCCTTGACATCGACACAGAACGCGCGCTCGACATCTTCTACAACTCACACACCTATGCCCTGTTTGCCAACCCCGACAGCGGACTACAGCTTCAGAGTGACGATTACATTCTCGCCGACTTACTACGAGAGTTGGACACATAGTTGGTGTTTATCAAAAAGCCGTATAGCTTTGCCAAAAAAACACAAAAAATAGGAGAAATTGAGTGTAATCTCGCTTTTTTACGCTAATTTTGCAGTTGGAATAACGAAACTGTAAAACACACGATGGGTAAAAAGAAAAAAAACAACACTAAAGCCACCGAAACCCGTACCTCGTTTATGGAGGCATTGGGGCTTTCGCGGGCTACACAGATATTCCAAAACGAAAGGCTGCGCTTCTTCATTGGCATGCTGCTCTTCGCTTTGGCCTGCTGCATGGTGCTCTCGTTTATCTCGTTCTTCACCACTGGACAGGCCGACATGAGCATCATCGAGAACACCCGAGCAGGCGAAATGGCCAACCAGAATGGCGAGTTCAAGAACGCCTGCGGCTCGTTAGGTGCCTACACCGCCTATTTCTTTATGAAACAGTGCTTTGGATTGCCCGCCTTCCTGGTGCCCGCTTTCCTCTTCCTGTTGTCGTTTAGGCTGATGAAAGCCTTCAAGCCCAACCTCCTGAAGTGGTTCATGTGCCTGATGCTGGTGATGTTGTGGCTATCGATAGCATTGGCCAAGTTTGTGTCGCCCCTCTTTTCCGACAGCCATTTCTGTCTGGGAGGAGACCACGGGCTGCAGGTGGGTCGATGGATTGAGGGCTTTGTGGGCGTGCCGGGCCTGGCTGCTGTGCTTATCGTCATCGCCCTGCTGTTCCTCACCTACATCAGTTCGGAGACCTACGAATGGATTAGGAAGATTCTCAACCCCAAGCGCATCTTCGACCAGGTAAAATTCACCGTGAGCACGGGCAAAGGGGAGGAAGAACCTGCACCTGCAATGGCTACGACCACCATTGTGGAAGACCCCACCACCTTCGACGACCCCACGGCGCAGACCGTAGAGTTCGACGGCCAAGATGTTAAGGTTGACCTTGGGGATGGCAGCGAGGAATTGGTGAGGCCCATCCGTCGCGACGACAAGAAGAAGAAAGGCGGCGACGGGGAACTGGGAATGGACGTGGAAGCAGCCCAGGAAGAGGAGAAGGCCAACGGCAGTGACTTGGTAAATATGGACGAAAAGTCGTTGGAGCCCTACGACCCCAAGCGCGACCTGGAGTTCTACCACTACCCCACTCTCGACCTGCTGAAGCATTACGAAGATGACGGCAAGCCCTACATCGACATGGCCGAGCAGACGGCCAACAAGAACCGCATCGTGGACGTACTGCGCACCTTCGGCATCGAAATCAGCAGCATCAAGGCCACCGTCGGCCCCACCATCACGCTCTATGAGCTGACCCCCGCCCCAGGCGTTCGCATCTCGAAGATTCGTGGACTGGAAGACGACATCGCCCTGAACCTGAAGGCGCTGGGCATCCGCATCATTGCGCCCATCCCCGGCAAGGGCACCATCGGCATTGAAGTGCCCAATGCCAAGAAGAGCATCGTGTCGATGGAGAGCATCCTGAACTCGAAGAAATTCCAAGAGACCACGATGGACCTGCCCTGCGCCATGGGCAAGACCATCACCAACGAGGTGTTCATGTTCGACCTGGCCAAGGCGCCCCACCTGCTCGTTGCCGGTGCCACGGGACAAGGTAAGTCGGTAGGCCTGAACGCCATCCTCACCTCATTATTATATAAGAAGCACCCTGCTGAGCTGAAGATTGTGTTGGTCGACCCGAAGATGGTGGAGTTCAGCATCTACCGCAACATCGACAAGCACTTCCTGGCTGCGCTGGCCGAGGAAGCCGAGACCCCCATCATCACCGACACCAGCAAGGTGATACGCACCCTGCAGAGCCTTTGCGTGGAGATGGATTCGCGCTACGAACTGCTGATGAAGGCCGACGTGCGCAACATCAAGGAATACAACCAGAAGTACATTGCCCGCCAGCTGAACCCCGAGAACGGACATAAGTTCATGCCCTACATCGTGGTGGTCATCGACGAGTATGGCGACCTCATCATGACCGCTGGCAAGGAGATTGAGCTGCCCATCGCCCGCATTGCCCAGAAGGCTCGCGCCGTGGGCATCCACATGATCATTGCCACGCAGCGACCCACCACCAACATCATCACGGGTACCATCAAGGCCAACTTCCCTGCCCGCATCGCCTTCAAGGTGAGCCAGGGCATCGACTCGAAGACCATCCTCGACCGCATGGGTGCCCAGCAACTCATTGGCCGTGGCGACATGCTCTACCTGAGCGGCAACGACCCTGTGCGTGTGCAGTGTGCCTTCGTTGACACCCCCGAGGTGGTCGACATCAACGCCTTCATTGCCCAGCAGCAAGGTTATGCCGAGCCCTTCGAGCTGCCCGAACCCATCATCGAAAGTGGCGAAGGCGGCGGCAGCAGCGGAGCCAGCGATGTAGACCTGAAGCACCTCGACCCCATGTTTGCCGACGCAGCCCGACTCATCGTTCACGAGCAGAGCGGCAGCACCAGTCTCATCCAGCGCAAGTTCTCCATCGGATACAACCGTGCCGGCCGACTGATGGACATGATGGAGAAAGCCGGCGTGGTGGGACAAGCCCACGGTTCGAAGCCACGCGAGGTACTCATTCAAGACGAGCTGACGCTTGAGCAGCTGATAGCATCACTGAATGGGTGAGAAGTGAGAGAATAGACCATACAAACAACAATTCCCCCGGAACTGATAGATATTACAAACAGCAAAACTATAGTAGCCCCCATGGGGGCAGAAGGGGGGCTTATTAAAAAAAATATTATGAAGAAAAGAATCATCCTTGCCCTGGCCGCACTGTTCATCACCACGACGGCCGCTCTAGGGCAGACCGCACAACAGGTGCTCGACAAATGTGCCAAAACGGTGAGTGCATCCGCTGGTGTCACCGCCAGCTTCACCATGAACAGCGCAAAATATGGCGATGCACAAGGAACCATTGCCCTGAAAGGCGAGAAATTCCACATGAAGAGCGACGCCTCGACGATGTGGTTCGACGGCAAGACGCTCTGGACCTACATGGCCAACAACGAAGAGGTGAACATCTCGCGTCCCACGAAGCAGCAGTTGCAGACGCTGAATCCCTACACCTTCATCAACCTCTACAAGAAGGGCTACTCACAGACCATGACCTCATCGGCCACCGAGCACATCGTACACCTGACGGCCACCGACCCGCAGCACCGCATTCGCGAGGCTTTCATCACCGTCGACAAGGCCAGCTACGCCCCCAAGACTATCAAGATGCTTGTGGAGCAGAAATGGACCACCTTCACCGTTTCCGGACTGAAGCAGGAGAAGCTGGCCGACAGCCGCTTCAAGTTTGATGCCGATGCATATCCTGACGCCGAAATCATCGACCTGAGATGAACAGAATAGCTTTATACCGTCTGCTGCGCAGCAATGCCAAACTGAGCGAGAAGCGCAGCCCAGCCCTGGAGCAGAGCAAGGTGGCCAAGGTGATGATGTATATCGGAGCCTGCTTCCTTGCCGCCTACCTCATCTTTCTGGGAAGCATCTTTGGCAACCTGTCAGTAGAGGAAGACACGCCCGAGATGATGCTCTTTGTGCTGCCCCTGATTCTCATCATCGACTTCCTGATGCGCTTCATGGCCCAGCAAACGCCCATGGTGTTCGTCAAGCCCTACCTGCTCATGCCCTTGCACAAGGAGGTGGTGCTCGAGTCCTATCTGCTCACGATGGTCACCAGCGGCTACAACTTCCTGTGGCTGTGCCTGTTGTTGCCCTATGCCTACCTCAACCTGCTGGCGGGTGTGAACTTCTGGGCGGTGCTGGGCATCGTGGTGTGCGGCTTGCTGATGGTGATGATCAACAGCCAGTGGTACCTGCTGATGCGCACCCTGATAGGCCGCTCGCTGCTGTGGTGGCTGCTGCCCATCGCCGTTTATGCCGGTGCCATCGCCTTGTTTGTCTACATGGTCGAGAACGACATCCTGGGCATCCTCTCCGACTGGTTCTACTTCCACCCCTGGGGCATCTGGCTGTTGGCAGTGCTGCTGTTTGTTGTGCTGGTGCTGGCCCTGCAGGTGAACCTGAAGGTGCAGGGACGCTTCATCATGCAAGAGCTGTCGAGAGAGCAGAAGGCGGTGAAGGCCATCAAGCATGTGTCGCAGTTCACCTTCCTCGAGCGCTTCGGACAGGCTGGCGAATACCTCAAGCTGGAGCTGAAGAGCATCATGCGCAACAAGGCCATCAAGGCTCGCGTCATGTCGAGCCTCTTCCTCATCATCATCCTCTCGGTAATCATCACCTACACCGATGCCTACAACGGCAAATACATACTCAACTTCTGGTGCTACTACTGCTTCTCCCTCTACGGCATGACCACGCTCACCAAGGTGATGTGCCCCGAAGGTAACTACATCGACCTGCTGATGACGCAGCGCGAGAACATCCTGCTGCTGCTGCGCGCCAAGTACTACTTCCACGTGGCCATCCTGCTGGTGCCCCTCATCATCATGCTGCCCGCAGTGATAGCCGGTAAGTTCACTATACTGATGATGCTGGCCTACCTGCTGCTCACCAGTGGCCTGGCATACTGCATCATGTTCCAGCTGGCCGTCTACAACAAGCAGACGCTGCCACTCGATGCCAAGCTCACCGGTAAGAACAATGTGGAGAGCGGTCTGCAGCTGGTCATCGAGCTGGTGGGCATGTTCCTGCCGTTGGTGCTCGTGGGCGGACTGCTGCTGGTGTTCAGCGATGAGGTCACCTACATCATCATGGCACTCATCGGACTCGTGCTCACCATCGCCCATCCGCTGTGGCTGCGCAACATCTACCAGCGCATGATGCTTCGCAAATACGAGAACATGGAAGGATTTCACGCCAGCAGATGAAGAGCAGAATACTCATAGCATCCCTTGCCGCCATCGTCACGGCGCAGGCGCAGATACCCATCGTGAAGGGCAACGTCATCGACCGCAAGCTCACGGCCATGACCATCCAGACCGACAGCGTGAGCATGGCCTTCGACGATGCCACCGAGCGCGCTGCCAAGGCCGACGTCGTGGTGGCCTTCGGACAGGTGAAGGTGATGGAGGCGCAAGGCTGGCTGGAGTCGGCCTATGTGAAGTTCGCCCCCTACCCTGCCGCCAAGGGCTACCACGTCTATCTGAAAGGAGGCAGCCGGGCCGACTGGACGCTCCTCGACGCCCCGCTGGTGCGCAACTATGGCAGCTACGGCCGTGCCGACGCCGTGGGACTGAAGGCTGCTGCCGACTACCGCTTCCGCATCGTGCCCACCGATGCACAGGGCAAGGAAATCACCACCGCCGCCACCGAGACCGACGCCATCAGCGTGGCCCCCTACGACCGCAGCGGGTTCGCACACTTCAACCACACAGGCGGCGTGGGAGCCTATCAAGATGATGGCACGCTGAAGCCCAATGCCCGCGTGGTGTATGTGACACGCGAAAATGCCAAGACCGTGAGCCTCGACATCATCAGCGACAAGAAGGGCACGAAGACCACCACCTATACCGGCATCCAGCAAATCATCTACGGCTACCAGAAAGGCTACGACCCCCGCCCGCTCAGCATCCGCCTCCTGGGCACCATCGAGAAGGAGCACTGCGACGAGCTGCTCAGCAAGGAAGAGGGCATGCAGGTGAAGGGCAGCGCCGCCTACCAACCCATGAACATCACCATCGAGGGCATTGGCGACGACGCCACCATCCGCGGCTTCGGCTTCCTGGTGCGCAGTTGTGCCAGCGTGGAGCTGCGCAACTTCGCCGTCATGCTCTGCATGGATGATGCCGTGAGCCTCGACACCAGCAACGAGCACGTGTGGGTTCACCACCTCGACCTCTTCTACGGCCAGCCAGGCAGCGACAGCGACCAGGCGAAGGGCGACGGCACCATCGACATGAAGTCCGACTCGCGCTACATCACCATCGCCCATTGCCACTTCTGGGACACCGGCAAGTCGTCGCTCTGCGGCATGAAGAGCGAGACGGGCCCCAACTGGATCAGCTACCACCACAACTGGTTCGACCACAGCGACTCGCGCCATCCCCGCATCCGCACCATGAGCGTGCACATCTACAACAACTACTTCGACGGCAATGCCAAGTATGGCGTGGGCGCAGCCATGAAGAGCAACGCCTTCGTGGAGGCCAACTATTTCCGCAACTGCAAATACCCCATCCTCATCTCGCTGCAGGGGTCCGATGTCGCCTCGAGCAGCAAGGGCAATTTCTCTGGCGAGGACGGAGGCATGGTGAAGTCGTTTGCCAATGTGATGCAGGGCGGCACCTACGTCAGCTACCAGCAGAACGCCACCCAGTTCGATGCCTACGAGGCCGCCACGCGCCAGGAGCAAGTGCCTGCCACGGTGGCCGCCCGACAGGGAGGACGCACCTACGACAACTTCGACACCGACCCCACGCTGATGTACGACTACACCCCCGACGACGCCCATCAGGTGCCCGCCATCGTCACCGGTGCCACAGGAGCCGGGCGCATGGGCCACGGCGACTTCAAATTCACCTTCAACAACGCCGCCGACGATGCCCACTACAACGTGAACACCGCGCTCAAGCAAGCCATCACCAACTACCAGCCCACCCTCGTAGGCTTCTTTTGAAAACAGCATCCTCTTCATTTGAGGCTTCCCAGCACTGGCCACCACGTTTTTGTTGCTTTTACGCGTAACTACCGAGTTTTCCAGGTAGTTACGCGTAAAACCTATATAATAAGGGGTGCTTTTTGTTGAAATGTTGATTTGTTGACTTTTGAGCTAACTATGCATAAAACTGCAGAGTTACGTGCGAAAACTCAACAAAAAGTAGTCTTCACCCCCTTCTGCTGTGCTGCAGAAAGCTTATTTGCTGCAGCCACACAAAAGCCGCCACCCATCCCGGGAGGCGGCAAATCACATTTGCGCGAACGCTTTTTCTTCTATTTTATATTTGAATAATTTTAATTGGTTTATTCTTTTTTTTTGGCATAGTCTAAGGTAAACTTAGTACCTCGTTCGGGCGGATTTGTAATCATGAGCGGTAGAAAGATTGCAACCGCTTGTCTGACAAAATGATAAATATTCAAAACGTGCATAACGTTCAGTTCCCGCACCTTGTTTTCCTGCTGTCCTTAAAACAAATGAAAGGGGGAAGAGTAAAACAAAACATCTTTCGACCGCTCATGATTGCAAATCCAGCCGAACGGAGACATTCTCTAATTGTATTAAAAATCCTGATAATCAATTTGTTGGGTTTATAATTTCTTTCGAACGGGGAGTGGCTGCGCAACGTCCTCAACTCCTAAGATTTTTTGACCTATGGGTCAATTTGCAGGATAAAATCTCTGAAAACTCCTTTGTATAAAGTCATTTTGAGCAATCAAGGTGCTTGGCGTCCAGATTGACCGTAATAATTCGTCAATGGGTCAATTTGCAGGATAAAACTCTTCGG
>JAFZSR010000050.1 GCA_017619275.1 Prevotella sp.
GCCCCACTATGCTTCAGACTGCACGGCAAAGGTACGAAATCTGAAGATTACAGCCAAACAAAACAGCCAAAAAGATATCCTGCAATTTGACCCATTGACACATAGTACAGTCAAACTATCCTGCAAATTGACCTATACGCCTAAAATCCTGCGAATGAAGACTATACAGACACCACCCCTGCCCCTCCCCTTGAAAGGGAGGGGAGTGGCTGCGCCTTGTTGTTTTTTAAGACAACTTAGACAACAAAACCACTTGGCTTTCTTGCGTCCCTGCGATAGCAAGAACATTATCTATAATCTAGTGCAAAGGTAAGAGCGACCAAAGGTCGAGCGGCCGCTTTGCTTTTGCAAGGAACTTTTCGGTCTTACGATGGTTTTGGGCTTATGGTGTGATTATTTCTGACAGTCAAGTACAATAAATCGGCGTTTTCATAGTTTTATTATTGATGAAGAAGGTACTTTACCTAACGTTTGCCGTGGCCGTCGCCTTGGTGATGGTCTCTTGCTCTGCGCACAAAAACACGGCGCGGAGTAGGTTTTGGCAGTCGTTCACGGCAAAGTACAACACCTACCACAACGGCAAGCTGGCCTTTATCGATGCCCAACTGGAGAAGGAGAAAGGCAACAAGGACGACTACACCGAGCAGCTGCCCCTCTTCACCGTGAGCAACAAGCAAAGCCGCCAGATAGGCAGCGGTAACTACGACCGTGCCGTGGAGAAGATGGAGAAGACCATCAAGCAGCACAGTATCAAGGCCAAGCCTGAATGGAACAAGAGCCGCCGCAAGACGCAAAAAGACCTAGATTGGCTGGCACGCCGCGAATACAATCCCTTCCTGTGGAAAGCCTGGCTGATGCTGGGTCAGGCGCAATTCCAGAAGGGGACCTTCGACGAGGCCGCCGCCACCTTCAGCTACATGAGTCGCCTTTACGCCACACAGCCCACCCAGGCCGCGCTGGCACGCGCTTGGCTGGCCCGCTGCTACACCCAGCTGGAATGGATGTACGAGGCCGAGGACGTGATACGAAACCAGAACCGTGACTCCATACCCATGGGGGCACAGACGGCATGGAACCAGACCATGGCCGACTACTACCTGCGCACCGGCGACCTGGAGCATGCCGTGCCCGTGCTGCGCAAGACCATCAAGGCCGAGCGACGTAAGACGCAGAAGGCCCGCGAATGGTTCATCATGGGACAGATACAAAACGCGCTGGGCAACACCCAACAGTCGTACAAGGCCTTCAACCGCGTGGCGGCGCAAAACCCGCCCTACGAGCTGGAGTTCAACGCCCGCATTGCACAAACCGAGGTGATGGCCGCCTCGAACTACCGCAAGATGCTGAGCCGACTGCGCCGCATGGCCGCCAGCGACAAAAACAAGGACTACCTGGACCAGGTGTACTACGCCATTGGCAACATCTACCTCTCGCAGGCTGACACCATGAAGGCCATCTCGGCCTATGAGAAAGGAAACGAGAAGGCCACCCGCAGCGGCACCGAGAAGGGCGTGCTGCTGCTCACGTTGGGCAACCTCTACTGGGAGATGGAACGCTATAACGACGCCCAGCGCTGCTATGGCGAGGCCATCGGACTGCTCGACAAGGAGCGACCAGGCTACGACGAGCTGGCACACCGCTCGAAGGTGCTCGACGAGCTGGTGCCCTATACCGATGCCATCCACCTGCAAGACTCGCTGCAAGAGTTGGCCAAGATGCCCGAAGAGGAGCGTCTGGCAGCCATCGACCGTGTGATTGAAGCGCTGAAGAAAAAGGAGAAAGAAGAGGCCGACAAGGCCCGCGAAGCCGAGGTGGAACAGGCACAGCAACGGCAGGGCGCGCAGGGCAACAACCGCTTTGGACAGCAAAACCAGCCCCAGCAGAACATGCCAACCACAGGCAAGGACGCACAGTGGTATTTCTACAACCAGATGGCCGTGAACCAAGGTAAGCAGACCTTCCAACGGCAATGGGGAAAGCGCGAGAACGCCGACAACTGGCAACGCTCCAACCAGACCGTGGTGGGCATCCCTGAAGGAGACATGGCAGAATTGCCTACCGACAGCACATCGTTGGCATCCACACTTGGCGGCGAAGATGGAACCGTGCCCACCGACTCACTGGGCGTAGCACCCAAAGAGGGCACAGACTCGCTGGCCAACGACCCGCACAACCGCGAGTACTACCTGGCGCAGATTCCCTTCACCGAGGAGCAGGTGGCCGAGAGCGACAACATCATCAAGGACGGACTTTTCAACTCGGGCGTCATCTTCAAGGACAAGCTCGAGAACCTGCCTTTGGCGCGCAAGCAGTTCCTCAGGCTCACAAACCAATATCCCGACTATGAGCAGATGGACCAGGCGTGGTATCATCTATTCCTGCTCTATTCACGCCTGAGGCAGACGGCACAGGCCGACAGCTGTCTGCAGCACCTGAAAGACGACTTCCCCGACAGCGACTACACTACGCTGCTCTGCGACCCCTACTTCGAAGAGAACGCCCGCTTCGGCGTACACATCGAAGACTCGCTCTATGCCGCCACCTACGATGCCTTCCGCGCCGACCAGCACGATGTCATCGCCACCAACGCCGAAATCTCGGCCCAGCGCTTCCCCTTAGGCGAGAACCGCCCCAAATTCCTCTTCATCCACGGTCTGAGCCTGCTCAACCAGGGCGATGCCAAGGGATGCGTGGACGAGCTGCGGCAGGTGGTGGAGAAATATCCGCAAAGCGAGGTGACCGAGATGGCCGGCATGATTGTGAAGGGCGTGCAGGAGGGCCGACAACTGTATGGCGGCAAGTTCGACCTTGACGACATCTGGACCCGCCGCGACCTCACCCTTGATGCCGACTCCACCGCTACTGACACCCTCTCGGCCGACCGCGACGTGCCCTTCGTCGTCATGCTCATCTATCAGCCCGACACGCTGGCACAGGCACAGGGCATCAGCGTGCGACAGGCCGAGAACCAGTTGCTTTATGAGATGGCACGCTTCAACTTCAGCAACTTCCTGGTGCGCAACTTCGACTTGGAGACCGAGCATCTGGAGGGCTACAACCGTATGCTTTTCCGTGGCTTCCTCAACTTCGACGAAGCCCTGCAATACATCCGTCAGCTCAGCGCAGCTCCTGAACTGAAAGATATTCTTCGCTCGTGCCGCAGCGTGGTGGTGAGCGAACAGAACCTGCCCAAGCTGGGACAGCGCTACAGCTATGCCGACTACGACGAATTCTACGAGCGCACCTTCATGGTGCTGCCCATCAGCAACGAAGATTTGTTGCAGATTCCCGAATTCATCGACCAGCCAGAAGACGAAGACGACCTCTTCGACGAAGGCGAAGAGGCCGGCGACGAGACACCTCAGAACAGCGGCAGTGACTTCGACTTCGACGATCTGTTCTAAGCCTCACCCCTGCAGACCCTCCCCCTTACCCCTCCCTTGTAGGGAGGGGAGTATATAGATTTGCCATTTGGTGTGGAGTCAGCAGGTCTATCCACTCCCCTCCCTACAAGGGAGGGGTAAGGGGGAGGGTCTGCAGGGGGAGGGTCTGCAGGGGGAGGGTCTCCTGGAGCGAGCGCAACTGCTGGACGCCCTGATGGTTGTTGTCGAGGGCTTCCACCTCGCTCAAGAAGCGCTCAGCACGTTCCTTTTCGCCCATGCCATAGTAGCCCAGTGCAAGCATGTACTTGCAGTGGATGATGTTCTTCATGTCTAAAGAATCCTCCCAGATAAGCAGGTCGGGCAACGACACGGCGAAATAGTCCATGGTGACGTGGTCGAAGAGGTGCTGCTTGCCATAGTTGATGAGCTTGTTGAAAAGGCTGCGGGCCTTCTCCTCCTGCCCCAGCGCACGGTAGCAAAGTCCGGCGTAGAAAATCTTGTCGGGCTTGGCATCGTTATAGTACATGGCAGCGGCAGGTTCGGTGGGTCCGGCGGTTCCCTCTTCGTAGCGGCCAAGGAAATAAAGGAAATCGTTTTCTTGCGCACCGTAGAGTTTGCCCTCGCCAAGGTGAGGCGGGTAGACGAGGCACTCCTCCAATAGGCGCTTGGCCGTTTCATCATCTTTCTGCGCAAGGGCTTTTTTCGCCAGCTCCACCCTGCAAATCTGGTATTGTGCCGATACCTTGCCTTCGCCACCCTCCCACGGATGGAACTGGTGGGCATCGAGTTTCTTCATCGCCTCCTCATAGCGGCCCAGTTGATTGAGCAGGGTAATCTCCTCAAGCACAAGGTCGTCGCGCTGCTGAATCAGTGCCGAGTGTTTTTGCAGGAAGTTGAGACGCTCCTGATGTGGGCGATGCAGCCGCTTGTAGAGTTGGTCGAGCTCCATCAGCACACGGGCATCGGTCTCGTCGAGGTGGAACGCCTTTTCCATATAGGCCAAGGCTTCGTCCTTGCGCCCCTGCTTGTTGAAGCGGGCGAGGGCGAGGTTGCGCCAGACGGTGGGGAACGTCGGGTCGAGCTGCGAAGAGCGTTCCCAGTTCTCGATGGCGACGTCGTACTGTCGCTTGTCGTAGTAAAGACAGCCCAGATAGTAGGGTGCCCGTGCACCGTCGGGATTGATTGCCTTGGCAGCCTCCAGCACAACGACATCCTCCAAACGGTTGGGGAAGCAGCAGTAGCTGTCGGCCTGTTCGGCCTGGCGGAAGCATACTTTGGCCTCGTCAAGCTCGTCGCGCATCATCTTGAAGTAGCCTATATAATATAATGTAAGGGGCGACGTCTTCAAGGTTTTCTTGGCGGCCGCGATGGTCAGCACCTGCTCGGCCTCCTGCCATAGTCCCGCCTGGGCATAGTCGAGTGCCAGCTCATGGTAGTTATACACGTTGCCGTGCATCATCTCCACCATCTGCTTCAGCACGTCGCCATCCTTGGTCAGCAGATATTGCTCATAGAGAATGCCGTAGTTAAAATGGTCGAGCTGCAAGGATTCCTTGATGAGTGCCAGCCGCTCGTTCAGTTCCTTCGAGCTGCCCATCATCAAAGAGCCTTTCTGCTTGCTTGCCTGGAGCAGTCGCAGCACAGCGGCCTTCAGGGCACGCGCCTTGTGGTTGCAACTGTTGAAGACGAGGCATCGGTTCAACTCGTCGAGTGCATCGTCGTAGCGTCCTTGCGACACACTGATACAGGCAGCTTCAAAATAGCCGGCATCGGCCCAAGCCTTGTTCCAAGTTGACTTCCAAAACAACTCGTAGGCTTCGTTCGGGCGGTATTGGTATTTCAGGCAGAGGGCCAAGTTGAAGATGGGCTCGCCTTCGTAGGGGTTGGGATTGCGTTTCTGCCATATCTTCACGGCCTTTCGCAAGTAGCTTTCGGCTTTGCTGAACCGTCCCCGACGCAGATACCAGAGGCCCGTCTGATTCAGACAGCGCACATCGTTGGGGTCGCGGCGCAGTGCCTCCTCGTAATAGTCGAGGGCGCTCCATGTGGCGTGGCGATACTGCTCCAGGTGCAGACCGGTAAGGTAGAGCTGGTCGTTGGTCTTCGTGTCCGTCGGCGAGAGGGCAGCCTCGGCGGCATCGGGGATGGGACGGATCTTGTCGGGTTCGGCCTGCCACTGCAGTTTGCCAACAGTAAACAACAGGTCGTTCATTCCGCTGCCGTTGACATCCACAGTCTGCTCAAAGATGTCCTCGGGCGAGAGGGTAACGGTCTGGTCAAAATAGGTCTCACCATTCTTGTTGCGCAGCGTCACCTGCACCGTTTGCTTTGAGGTGGCCAGCACCTTGAACACGACACCGTTTGAAGAGGGGGCGGGGGCGAGGTTCAGTACGAAATCCTTGTTCGCCTGCTTCACGATGCCGATCTCGCGGTAGGGCATAAAGTACTGGGTGAATTGCTTCTCCTCATAGGGCATCAGCCAGGTAAAATCTGGCTGGTTCTCGGTATAGACGCCAGCCATCAGCTCGATGTAGGGGCGGAAGCCTACGCGGATGGATCCAGCGGGGATGCCGTCGGAGGCCGACGCCTGATCGGTGAGGTTGCGATCCCAAGCTCGGCCAAAGTCGCCGTTGCCCCATGTCCACTGCTTTTTGCCAGGCGAGAAGTGGTGGCTGGCCACGTGGAGCATGCCGCCATGCGTATCGTTCTCATAGCCGCCCTCGAAGTCGTACTTAGAGTTCACGGCCATGTACGACGTCGGCACGGGGATGTTACGATAGTTCGAGATGTCGACGCCAGCCGAGTAGTCCATCTTGTAGTAGGTGCCCGTGGCGATGGGGAAGCTCGACACGGCTCGCTTGCCATGGTCGAAGACGGCATTGACATCGGGCGGGAACACGCTCTGATAGGCATCGTTCACCTCCACGGCAGGATTTGCCCACCACAGGAAGGTCTGCGGCAGCGGCGTGCGGTTGCTCACCCTACCCTGAATCTCCAAATAGGCGCAGCCGGGGCGCAACGTGAAGCCAGCAGCACCCTTCTGGTGGAACATCCGCTCCATCTCGTTCACCCACACCGTCACGCTCCCATCGTCGTTCTCCACGATGGTGCTGTCGACGGGCATAAAGGTGGATGGACGGTGGTGCTGGGGCCAGTTGAACTCGATGCCGCCGCTGATCCACGGTCCGCACAACCCAACGAGAGCCGGTTTGACGACATGATTATAATAAACGAAATGGCGCTGCTTCACCTTGTCGTAGGCCATCTGGATGCGTCCGCCCAGCTCGGGCAGGACCATCACTTTGATATACTCGTTTTCCAACCAAACGGCCAGATACTCCTTGTCCACCCGCTCGTCGCTGATGTTCTCGATGACGGGATAGGGATAGACCACGCCGCTGGAACCCTGATAGACACGTTTCTCCAAGAACATCGGGTTTTTCCCGGGGCGCCCTACCTCATAAGTAGGGATTGTCACTGTTTCTCTCCAAGCTTTTACCATATTGCTGCCCTCCTGCTTTTATTTTGTTAGTTCTCGTTCCAGCTGCTCCAGGCTCTTCCCCTTCGTCTCGGGACATCTCTGGAAAAGGAAGATGAAGGCGCAGATGCAGATGCCGCTATAAATCCAGAAGGTGCCACTGCTGCCCAAGGCTGCGTTCATCGAGGGGAACGAGAAGGTGAGCGTGCAGCAGCCCACCCACAGGGCAAATGTACACGTGGCCATGGCGATGCCCCTTACGCGGTGGGGGAAAATCTCTGCCAGCAGCGTCCAGGTGACGGGGCCAAGGGTCATGGCATAAACGGAGATAGCCGCCACCACTAATGCCACCATCAAAAAGCCAGTCATGCCGAGAGCGTAGCAGGTGCCAAGGGTGAGATAGATAAGCCCCAGTCCGCCGGCGCCCAGGAGCATCAACGTGCGACGCCCCCAACGCTCGATGGCGTAGAGCGCCACGATGGTAAAGACTACATTGGCAATACCCGTAATTACGATGTTGATGAACATGCCATCGACGTCGAAGCCAGCACCTACGAAGATTTCCTCTGCATAATTGAAGATGACGTTGGTGCCGCACCACTGCTGGAAAACGGCAATCACCAAGCCAAGCAGCAACACCTTGCCGTATCTATGCTGCAACAGCTCACGTAGTCCGGCTTCTTTCTCCGTAGGCTGCGCCTTTGTCGCAGCTTTCATCTGCGTGTAGACCGGGCTTTCGGGAATGAAAAAGCTCAACACAAGAAACAGCGCGGCGGGCAGCGTCTCGGCCCAGAACATCCAGCGCCAGCCCCATTCCACATTCCACGCCTGGCTCTCGGCCACCGAGGTGTCGCGCGCCAACAGCATGTTCACAATCTGTGCCGAAAGAATGCCCAGCACGATGGTCATTTGGTTCAGGCTCACCATGCGACCGCGAATCTGCGCCGGACTGACCTCGGCAATATACATGGGCGACAAGGCCGAGGCCACGCCGATGCCCATGCCCCCGATGAAGCGGGCAATGTTGAACAACGTGAAATCGTTGAACAATCCCGTGGCAATGGCCGACACGGTGAAGAGCACCGCCGATGCCGTCAGCAGCGGCTTACGTCCATACTTGTCGGCGGCAGCCCCTGCCACCATGGCGCCCACCAGACAGCCCACCAAGGCCGTCGTCATGGCCAAGCCCTGCATCAGCGGGGAGTCGGAAATGCCGAAATAGAGTTCGTAGAACGGCTTTGCGCCGCCTATCACCACCCAGTCGTAGCCGAAGAGCAATCCGCCCATGGCCGACACCATGCAGATGAAATGTAAGTGTTTCACTTTATCATATTATTACGCATCGTGCTGCCTTTTCTCTTTCAAGAAAGGGCAGCACGATAGCTGTTATACGGAATCTGGATTCATTCTGCCGCAGTAGTATCCTTCTTCTTCGGAGCGGCTTTCTTGGGAGCGGCCTTTGGCTTGGCCTCCTTGGCGGCCTTTGCCTCGAGCTTCTCCAGCTTGGCCTTCAGGCGGTCAATCTCCTTGTCCTTCATCACAATCTCGTCGCCTTGGTTGCGGATGGTGGTGAGCAGGGAGTTCAGCTCCTCGTTTTCAATCTCCATGGGATAGAGGGCGTTGACACGATTGATGAAGTCGCCGAGAATGTTCATGTAGTTGGTGAAGGCGTCGAAGGGTCCGCTGTAGATGCCACGGTCGAGTCCCACGTTTGAGGGCTTGGTGGTCATGAAGCGGAAATTGTTCGAGGCCTGCAGATAGTCCCAGTCCTGCATGATGCGTGGGTCGTCGGCAATGAGCAGACGGTCGGCCACGCTGTAGAGTTTCTGGAAGGCTTCGCGCTGCATGGCGTTGCCCAGCCAGCAGCTTACGTCGCGCTCCTCGTCGACCCACGACAGGGTGTCGGGCACGTCGAGCTGAGCCATGCTCTTCATCTTCATGCAAATCTCGGTAGGAGTGCTGAAGGTGATACCCTTTTGCTTGGCGCACACAGGCAGTGCCTTGATAAAGTCGAGGATGTTCGACGAGAGTGGCTGTGCGATGCCGAGTGCCGAGAGCTCCATGAAGATATTGATGATTTGCTCCTCTTCGGGCAGGCGAGCGATGCGGTCGATGTAGTTGTCGGCAAAGAGGGGATAGCCCTCCCACTCGGGATTGTTGAAGCGCAGCGAGATATCGTCGGAGAGTTCCACGTCGCGCAGCAGCAGCTTCAGGTTGGGAGCCTGATTGCAATGATAAACATAGTGTGGCGACTTCCAGCCAAGCACGTGCTTGGCGCCCTCGGTGAGCATACCCTTGAAACCGAGTGCGGCAATCTGTGCGCCAATGTCGTCGCTATAGATGAGCGAGGAGTTGCGTGCCACCTTCGGCTCCTGTCCGAAGTACTCCTTAATCTTCTGCACCTGCTTCTTCATGTCGCGGGCAAAGCTGTCGGCGTTGGCCAGCGACGAGAGGCCGTGGCTATAGGGTTCGGCGAGGAACTCCACACAGCCGGTCTCGTTCAGCTGCTGCAGCTTCTCCAACACCTGTGGAGCGTGCATCTCCAGCTGCTCGATGCCGGTTCCGCTGAGCGAGAAGGCCACCTTGAAGTACTTGTCGTTGTCCTTGATCATCTGCTCAAGGGTGTTCAGCGCGGGCATGTAGCTGCGCTCGGCGATGTCGCTGATACTGCGCTCGTTCTCATAGTCATCATAGTAGTAGTGGTCGGTGCCGATGTCGAAGAAACGATAACGCTTCAGATGGATAATCTGATGTATCTCAAAATATAAGCAAATTGTTTTCATTGTTTTTTCGTTATTACGTTATTACGGTATTTCGTTGTTTCGCTTAAGCGGTTTCCCATCCAAGAGTCCTCCGATAGAGTGTGCGAATCCAGGTGCCCACCTTCTCCCAAGTAATCTGGTCCACCTCGCGCTTGCCCTCCTCTTTCAGGTATTGGAAGAGCGAATCGTTGGTGCAGATGCTGTAGATGGCGTCGGCGAGGGCGTGGATGTCCCAATAGTCCACCTTGATACAGTTGTCCAGGATTTCGGCACATCCGCTCTGCTTTGAGATGATGCTGGGCGTGCCGCACTGCATGGCCTCGAGTGGCGAGATGCCGAAGGGCTCGGATACGCTGGGCATGACGTAGACGTCGCTGTCCTTCAGGCATTCATACACCTGTTTGCCACGCATGAAGCCTGGGAAGTGGAAGCGGTCGGCGATGCCTCTTTCTGCTGCAAGATAAATCATCTGATCCATCATGTCGCCCGAACCAGCCATGCAGAAACGCACGTTGCGGGTGCGATGCAACACCATGTTGGCAGCCTCGACGAAGTATTCGGGACCCTTCTGCATGGTGATGCGTCCCAGGAAGGTCACCACCTTGTCCTTGCCCGTATGGTCGGGGCGCGGGATGGCCTGGTACTCTTCGGGCAGAGGATAGACGGCGTTGTGAACGGTGAAGCACTTTCGTGGGTCTTGGTGATACTGGTTGATGACCGTCTGACGTGTCAGCTCCGAGACGCACATGATGCAGTCGGCCCAGTCCATGCCGTTCTTCTCAATGCTGTAGACGGTGGGGTTCACCTTGCCGCGTGAGCGGTCGAAGTCGGTGGCGTGCACATGGATGCACAGGGGCTTGCCGCTCACCTGCTTGGCATGGATGCCAGCGGGGAAGGTGAGCCAGTCGTGGGCGTGGATGATGTCGAAATCCTCGGCACGTGCCACCACACCGGCAATGATGCTGTAGTTGTTGATTTCCTCGTGCAGGTTCTGCGGATAGCCTCCGGCAAACTCCATGGCACCGAGGTCGTTGACGTTCATGTAATTGAAGTCGGCATAGATATGCTCGCGCAACTTATAATAATAGTCGGGCGACATGATATTGCCCACACGCTTTTGCACGTAGTCGTAGTCCACGTCGCGCCAGGCGATGGGCACGGCGTTCATGGCCACGATTCGGCAGGCATGCTGACTTTCGTCACCAAAGGGATGTGGCAGACAGAGCACGGTGTCGATGTCGCCCTGCGCCTTCAATCCCTCTGATATTCCGTAGTTAGCTGTGGCGAGTCCTCCGAAGACATGCGGGGGATACTCCCATCCAAACATTAATACTTTCATACAATACCCACCCCCAGGCCCTCCCGTGCGGGAGGGGAGCTTGGTCACTCTTGCTGGTCGTTGGTGGTCTCCATATTTTAAGTTATTACTATAGTATTATGATAATACCCATTCCATAAGTCTATTCCGACTCCCCTCCCCCACGGGAGGGGCGGGGTGGGTCTTATTTTTGATAGGAATATTTCTCAAGCAGCCTCATGGTACGCAGAATCTCGGCCACGTTCATGGCGAAGCTCATGGCGCCGCGCCCGTGGAAGGGCGGGTTGCCGTCGAAGAGTTCGGAGATGGTGCCGATGGCATGATAGTCAATCTCGTCTTCATAGCCCACCATCTGGCGCTCCACGAAGCTCAGGCGTGTGCGCTTGTAGAGCTTCAGACAGGCCTCCATGTAGAAGCCGCCGAGCCAAGGCCAAGCCGTACCCTGGTGGTAGGCATAGTCGCGCTGTGTCTGTGGGCCTACATACATGGGGTTGTAGCCGCCGCTCTTGGGCGACAGCGAGCGCAGTCCCTTCGGGGTGAGCAGTTCGCGGGTGCAAATATCCACCACGCTCTTCATCTGCTGCTGTGTCAGCGGCGAGTAGTCGAGTGCCACGGCGAAAATCTGGTTGGGGCGCACGCTCCAGTCCATCATGTTGCCATCGACATAGTCGAGCAGGTAGCCATACTCGTTGACGAAGGTATCGACGAACGACAGCTTTGTCTTGGCGGCCATTTCCTCCAAGTGCTGTGCTGCCTCCGGGTCGTTCTGGTTGGTGGCCAGCGAAGCGCAGAAGCGCAGGGCGTTATACCACAGTGCGTTGAATTCCACGATGTAGCCCGAGCGCGGCACCACAGGCCGACCGTTGGCGGTGCTGTTCATCCACGTCACGGCTTTCTCGCGACCGTTGCTGTAGAGCAGGCCGTTGGGGTCGAGCCGCAGGTTGGGATGGTTGCCGCTCTCGATGAAGGTGACGATGTCGCGCACCAGCTGGCCATACATCTCGAAGGCTTTGTCGCGTCCGGCATGCTTGGCATACTGCTGCACGGCCCATATTGCCCAAAGGGGCACATCGGGCTGCTCCATCTCATAGATTTTCACCGTCAGCGGCTTCCCATCCATAAACTCGCGCAGTCCCCGCTCGGCGGTCTTCATCACTAGCTCGAAGTAGTCTTGCTCTTCGATGCTGAGCGTGAGTCCGGGCAGGGCGATAAAGGTGTCGCGGGCGCGAGCCTTGAACCAGGGATAACCGGCCAGCAGGTAGCGGTCGTCGTCTTCGCTGTGCTGTTGACTGCCGGGACGCATCTGGCGGTTGTGGAACTGGTGGGCTGCGGTGACCAAGCAATGGTAGAAATTGTCGCGCGGCACACGCTCGTCGACCTCCTCTTGGAACAACTTCTTCAGCGTCGATGTCTTGCTCTGCGAGGTACTGGCTGCAAAGATGATGCTCTCGCCCTTGCGGATGGGCATCTCGAAATAGCCGGGCACGTAGAGGTCCTCGTTGCTGGCATAGCCACGTTCCTGCTCCTTGGGATACTCAATGCCCCGATACCAGTCGGGCTGGAAGATGAACTCGTTCTTTTTCGAGAACTGCATGTGCAGATAGGGATAGCCCTGATACATGCACGTCTTGATGCCGCCATCGATGGGGGTGTACTCACGGCTGGCCACCATGTTCTCGTGCGTGAACTGACGCACCGAACGGAATGCCAGGAAGGGCCTAAACCGCAGTGTGGTGGCCGAGTGGGCATCGTCGAGCGTGTAGCGAATGAGGATGCGGTCCTCGTAGTGCTGGAAAATCACTTCCTTCCTCAGCACCACGCCGCCCACGCGATAGATGGTGGTGGGCACCTTGCTGGCATCGAACTCGCGGATGTACTTGTGTCCTTTCGGACTGTAATTGTTGCCCTGATACTTGTGGAGGCCCAGGTTGAACTCTGCCCCATGCTGAACGACCGTACAGTCGAGCGACGACAGCAGAACATGGTTGTCGTCGTCAATCTCGGGTATGGGCACGACCAGCAACCCGTGATACTTACGCGTGTTGCAATCGACGAGCGTCGATGCGCTGTAGGCACCACTGCGGTTTGTGCGGAGCAGCTCGCGACGCAGACTCTCCTCAAGGTTTGTCATCACGGCTTTCTCGAATCGCAAATAACTCATAGTGTGATTTTATCTTAGGTTTTAAAACTGTTGTTATAATAGGGTTTTAGATTTTATGCCCAAAGGTAAGCATTTTTTTGCAAGCAACAAAGGAAATAAGATTCTTTAACACAAAAATGAGGAAAAGCCTCACCCCCAGCACCTCTGTTGGGAGAAGGGCTGGGGGTGAGGCTGTGGGCTCGGAAATGAGCTTATTCCGTGTAGTATTCGATGAGACGGATGAGGAGGTTGTTGAGCAACTCCACCTTGTAGTCGCCCACCGAGGCTTTCATGTGGCTGAAGCCCACGCCACTGTCGTCGGTCAGGAAGACATAGGTGCCGCCCGTGAGATTGGCAAAGAAGCGCAGCATAAACTCGGTATTCTTGTCCACCCCGCTGGCAGCCACCGGAATGATGCGTATGCCCATCTTGGCGCAGCTGGTCAACGACTTTTGGAGCGACTTGATGACGGCATCCTCATAATGTGCTGGGGCATCGAGCAGCATGAAGGCAATGCGTGTGCGGGCATTCGCGTTCCACGACAGGTCTTGCAGCATGCACTCCAAGGCGGTGTGCACAGCCTCGGGATAGTCGCCGCCACCATCGGCCCGCTGCTTGCCCACGAACTTGGCTGTTTTCTGCACGTCGGTGGTGAAGTTCGAGTGGCGGGTCAGATAGTCGTCGCCCTCGTCGCGATAGAATAGGGCTGCCGTGCGCATGTTTCCCGAGGTGCTCACCTTGCCGATGATGTCCTCCAGGTCGTTCTTCAGGAAATCAATCTCGTCGCCCATGGAGCCGGTGGCATCTACAATGAAGGCGATGTCGGCCTGCGGATCGGTACTGACGGTCGAGATGCTGTAGTGGTTCACGGTGACATTCTGGGCGAGCGAGTCCCAATGGCACACCACAGGATGACCGTCCATCACTTCCCCGTCTATGCTCACGGTCAGGTTGTCGGCTTTGGCATCCTCCTTTTGATAGACGCCCACCCAGCAGTCGGCCAGTCCGTGGTTGTCGGTAACGGCCTCCCACAGCGTTGTCGCACGTCCGTCAGTCTGTCGTAGCAGCTTCACCTCCACGCCGGCCAAGGCACGTCCGTTGTTGTCGGTCACCTGCACGGCCACGCGGTTGTTGGTGAACAGCTGCCAGTATGCGCTCTTGTCGCCATAGTCCTCGCCAAGCATCAGCCCCGACCAGAAAGGCCAGTGCGACAGGTCGTTCCATTCGCCGGCCGTGACTACACCAGCCGAAGTGTTGCCACCATGTGAGTCGCCGCCGTCGCCTTCGTCTTCGCTTTCATAGGCATACTTGTCGCCAACCGACTCTTCGCCGTCCAAGGCATACATAGAAGTTCCCTCCTCGTCGCTGCTCGTAGAGCAAGCTCCCAGCGAGCACATGGCCGCTAGCACCATCAGGCTGGCCACCATTGTCATTAAATAATACTTTTTCATTTCGTTTTCGTTTTTTAGTTCAACTTTCTACTCATATAACACCCGAAGGCGGTGAATCCTGCACCCCAAAACCACAAATTAACAATCATTAAACCCAAAACGGTTATTAAGACCGAAAAGTTCTTTGCAAAAGCAAAGCGCAGCCACTCCCCTCTTGAACCCTCCCCTTGAGGGGAGGGGAGTGGCTGCGCGTCGTTTATCCCAAATTGGTCTTAATAAACGTTTTGGGTTAAACCATCCTGCGCAACTGCCCTGAAAACCCCAAAAATAGGGCACGAAAAAAAAGCGTCAAGATTTTTAAAAATCTCGTCAAGATTTTCAAAAAAGTCGTTACCAAAATTTGAGAAGGCGTTACCCCCCAAAAAGACGACTGGAAAACCACCAAAAACGACGCCCAAATTCCGAAGAATAAAACGCAGCCAAGTCAAGCAATAGTAAGCATTTAACAATAATTATCATGGGCAAGGGCATCCAATTGGCATTTTTGGTGTACCTTTGCAGCTGCGAGCATGCGGTTCGGCTTGGCCGATTAATAGGGAACGGGGTGTGAATCCCCGACTGTCCCGCAGCTGTGAGTCGCCACTTTCTGTAACGGGGCAAGCATAACGTGTCACTGAGATTGTCGGGAAGACGCTTGCCGACCGGGCGACGAGTCAGAAGACCTGCCGCAATGCTGAAGCCTTGTCAGTGCCTCTGGGGTTAGGCCGACATGGAGCATTATTAAGAAAACGATGCGCAGAAATGTGATAACGTCGATGGTGTTTCTTGCCTCTGGGACTTTGGCCCAAGGGCAGGAACAGACCGACACAGCCCTGCACATCAGCGAAGTGGTGGTGACATCGAAACTCACCTTCCGCGAGGTCATCCCCTCGCAGAAGCTGAGCGGCGAGCAGCTGAACCGCATGTCGACACTCAGCGTGGCCGATGCCATGCGCTATTTCAGTGGCGTGCAGCTGAAGGACTATGGCGGCGTGGGCGGCGTGAAGACCGTCGACGTGCGCTCCATGGGCACCAACCATCTGGGCGTGTCCTACGACGGCATCGTACTGGGCAATGCGCAGAATGGGCAGATCGACCTGGGACAGTTCTCGCTCGACAATGTAGACGAAATCAGCCTCTACAACGGACAGAAGAGCGCCATCTTCCAGGCCGCTACCGATTTCGCCTCGGCCTCATCGGTGTATATCCGCACCCGTCGGCCACATTTTGCCCCAGGCAAGAAGCAAAACTGGCGAGCCAAGGCCAAATATGGCGCCAGCGACCTGCTGCGCCTCTCGGCACTCTATGAGCAGCAGCTGGCCGACAGCCTGAGCTTGGGCATCAACGCCGAGGTGTTCACCGCCAGCGGCAAATACCACTTCCGTTATAAGCGCAAGAACCTCGACGGCACCACCGCCTGGGACACCACCGCCACCCGCCAGAACGGCGACATTCACGCCGAGCGACTGGAGGCCAACCTGCATGGCATTGCAGCCCAAGGCACATGGATGCTCAAGGGCTATGTCTATAACTCGGCTCGGGGCATCCCCGGCGCCATCGTGAACAACGTTTGGCGACGAGGCGAGCGGCAGCAGGACCTGAACACCTTCGCACAAGCACAGTGGCAGCGCACCATCGGAAATGTGTTCAGCACAAAGTGGTTGGCCAAGTATGCCTTCTATCGCACCCACTACCAGAACCGCGACACCACCCAACTGCCCGTCGACAACTGCTACCGGCAGCAGGAGGCCTACTTCTCATCGGCCAACGTGGTGGAGTTGCTCCCCAACTGGAGCGCATCGCTGGCCTACGACCTTCGCTGGAACCACCTGCGGGCCGACACCTACCGCTTTCCCCACCCCACCCGACTTACGCATGCCCTCTCGATAGCCACCGCCATCGACTACCGCCGCCTGAAAGCACAGGCATCGCTAGTGGAGACCTACGTGCACGACCGCATTACCAGTCCCTCAACCGTCACCACCCACCACTCGCAACTCACGCCGGCACTCTTCGTCAGCGTCTATCCCATGAGCCACGCCCGCTGGCTCTCGTTCAGGGCTTTCGCCAAGAAGAGCTTCCGCATGCCCACCTTCAACGACCTTTACTACACTGAGCTGGGGAACGCCTCGCTCCGCCCCGAGTCTGCCACACAGTTTGACATAGGTATCGTGGCCGACAGGCACATGGAGCAAGGCTTCTTCACTCATGTAGGACTGCAAGCCGACATATATTATAATAAGGTACGCGATAAGATCATGGCCTACCCCAAGGGACAGCAGTTCCGTTGGACCATGCTCAACCTGGGGCGCGTCGACATACGTGGCCTCGACGTGGTGGCCGAAGCCAGCGGTCGGGTGTATGAGGACTGGGTAGGCACCCTGCGCGCGCAATACACTTGGCAACGGGCCATCGACGTCACCGACAGTCGCAAGCCCTACTACCGCCACCAAATACCCTACATCCCGCGCCATAGCGCATCCGTCATCGTGGGACTCGACTGGAAGCGGCTGACGCTGAACTATAGTTTCCTTTATACTGGCGAGCGATGGAACGAGCAGGAGAACATCCCCTTCAACCACGTGCAGCCTTGGTACACCAGCGACCTCTCGGCCTCCTACCAATGGCCGCTCAGAAAATGCGCGCTCCGCGTCACCGCCGAGGTCAACAACATGCTCAACCAGCAGTACGACGTCATCAGCAACTATCCCATGCCGGGGCGAAACGCTGCTGTGAGCGTGGAACTGAACATCTAAATTTTTTTGGCAACGAATGAAACGAACTATTCTTTATTCATTATTCATCAGCGCTGCGCTGCTCTCAGGCTGTCGCGAAGACGAGGAGGTGATACAGCCTGTTACCGACGAGACGGGACACCAAGCCGTGACCGACTATCTGGGCATGTATGTGCTCTGCGAAGGCAATATGGGGGCCAACAAGGCCACCCTCGACTATCTGGACCTGCACACGGGTGTCTATCACAAGAACATCTTCCCCTCGCGCAATCCGCAGCAGGTAAAAGAACTGGGCGACGTGGGCAACGACTGCAAAATCTACGGCTCGCGCCTCTGGCTCGTCATCAACAGCTCGAACAAGGTGGAGGTGTGCACCGCCGACAGCGCCCTTTCGCTGGGCCACGTCGACATCCCCAACTGCCGCTTCCTAGCCTTCAGTGGGGGTTATGCCTATGTGAGCAGCTATGTGGGACCGGTGGGAGGAGCCTCGGTGCGCGGCAGCGTCTATAAGGTCGACACGCTCACGCTGCGCATCGCCGGACAGGTGGCTGTGGGTTATCAGCCCGAGGAGATGGCCGTCGTGGGCGACAAGCTCTACGTGGCCAACAGCGGCGGCTACGAAGCCATGCAGGGGCTGCCCTACGACCGCACGGTGAGCATCATCGACCTGAAGACGTTCACCACAGCGGGCACCATCGACGTGGCTCCCAACCTCTTCCGCCTACGTGCCGACCGCCAAGGTCAGCTGTGGGTGGCCTCGCGCGGCGACTACACAACGGACTATCCCTCGCGCCTCTATCTGCTGGCAGAAAACGACAAGGGGCAGATGCAGAAGGCCGACTCCGTCGACGTGCCCGTGAGCGACCTGGCCTTCCGAGGCGATTCGCTCTGCTATGTGGGGGCCACATACGACGCCCAATGGAACCAAGTTACAAACTACGGCGTCGTCGACACAAAGAGCCATCAAATCATCAGCCGCCAACTGGTGAAGGACGCCTCGCAGATTGAGACGGCCTACGGTCTGATGGTGCATCCTCAGACGGGCGACATCTATGTGATGGATGCCACCAACTTCGTCTCCAGCGGTTGGCTCTTCTGCTTCGATGCGCAAGGAAACTACAAATGGAAGACATCAACGGGCGACATCCCTGGCCACGCTTGTTGGAACATTGAACGATGAACAGGACATGAAAACAAGATTGCTGATAGCTTTATCATTCATTTCATTTAGCCTATGCGCTGGGGCGCAATCGCAGTATATCCAAGCTGTCGATGAATACGTGCCAGCGCCGGGGCAGTTTGTGAATACATTGCCCGAAGCCACCGCCGACGACACGCCCGCCACCATGGCACAGAAATGCACCGAATTGCTCGCTGGTGGCGCTGGCCAATTGGTGACGCTCGGTGCCTGGGGCGGCTACATCACCTTCCACTTCGACCATCCCGTGGCCAACATCGAGGGCGAGAAAGACTTTGCCGTGTGGGGCAACGCCAACCTGAACGGCGCCGAGCCCGCCATCGTCATGGTGAGCCAGGACACCAACGGCAACCACCTGCCCGACGACGAGTGGTTTGAGCTGCGCGGCAGCGAGTACGATAACCCGCAGACCGTGCACCACTACGAGCTTACCTACACCTACGCCCCCATGGCCGACATTCCTTGGACCGACAACCAGGGAACGACGGGCACCGTGCCTCGCAACGGCTTCCACAAGCAGGAGTATTTCCCGCTGTGGCTCACCGCTGGCGGAACGCTCACTTTCCACGGTGCCTTGCTCCCCTCCAACGTCTCGATGCAGGGCGCCAACTATCTGCTCGCCGCCTACGGCTACGGCTACGCCGACAACACCCCTAACGGCGATGCCGACGCTTGCGCCATGGACATTGGCTGGGCCGTCGACGACAACGGGCAGCCCGTTCACCTCGGCTACATCGACTTTGTGCGCTGCTACACCGCCATGAACCAGGTGTGCGGCTGGATTGGCGAGACCTCCAGCGAAATCACCGGCGCCGAAGACCTGCACCTCGAAGCCTCGCTTCAGCAGGCCGCACAGGTCGGGTGTGTTGTGGCACTGCCACAACAAAAATCCCCCCGCGACCTGGCAGGGCGCCGCATCAACGCCCCGGCACGGGGCATCTACATCCTGAATGGAAAGAAGTTTATTGTCAAATAATTAATCTTTAAACCTATGAAAAAAATTATTTACTTTGCAGCACTGCTGGCCATGCCCGCCATGGCACAGCAAACCAACGTGGCCACACTGGAAGACACGAACGTGGCATTCAACGAGCAAAACTACTGGAATGGCGGCATGATTGGCGAGCCAGAAGAGGGCGACTGGGGCGAGGACGTCTACCACTGCCCTTGGCAGAGCGGCCTTGTTTCAGGCGTTGTTAATTTCTGCGACATGTATGGATACACCTGGTGGGGAGGCATTGCCCTCTCGCAGAGCACCAGCACAGAATTCGTAGTGCTCGACGACCAGTACAACAATATCGTGGGCGGCGGTGCCAACGGTTCGCAGACCTTCGGCGTTATCTATGGCGATGACTCCAAGCTCGACATCAACGTCGACGGAGGCGCTCTCGTCAACAGCATCTACGTTTGCAACAGTGCCTACACCCACAACAATTTCACCAAGACCACCGGTAGCTACGACACCGAGTTCACCGCCGACGGCGACCACTTCTATCTGGATATCGTGGGAACATGCGCCGACGGCACCGAGAAAACCGTGGTGGTGAAGATGGCCGAGTTTGCCGACGAGGAGCTCACCTATCTGGAGGGCTGGACCCGCGTGGACCTGAGTTCGCTGGGCAACGACGTCGTGAGCCTCACGTTCAACTTCGACTGCAACAAGCCGATGGTGGCCACCTACGCCTGCATCGACGACATCGAAATCATTACCGGCACGGAGGGCATGGCCGACTTTGAGAACCTGCAGCTGGCCGACGAGAGCTATTGGAACGGCACCGACGAAACTGGAAGCTTCGTCAGCGGCGGCTTCCTCTTCGAGAACGGCTACCAGGATTACGGCGGCTATCCCTACTGCTACGGCTTCTTCTACACCAACCGCACCGCCACCACCTACACGGGCGATGCCGTGCAGGAGCAATACAACTCGGCCGTGGGCCACGGAGCCGAAGACAGCAAGACCTACGCCACCTACAACCTGAATCTGTTTGACAACCCCAAGGGCGTTGTCGTTTTGGGCGAGCCACGCGTCATCAGCGGCTGCTATCTCACCAACAATGCCTACGCCTACCTCTCCATGAAGAACGGCGAGAACTACACCAAGCAGTTCGGCCAAGGCGACTGGTTCAAACTCACCATCACCGGTAAAGATGCCAACGGCGAAGCCACGGGCAGCGTAGACTTCTACCTGGCCGACCTGCGCTCCGACAACGAAGCCGACCACTACATCCTCGACGAGTGGCGCTGGTGCGACCTCACCTCGCTGGGAGCCGTCAGCCGTCTGGACTTCAACATGAGCAGCACCGACAACGGCGACTGGGGCATGAACACGCCCGCCTACTTCTGCATGGACAACCTGGGCGGCGAGCAGCCCGTGACGACGGGAATGAGCAGAAATTCCATCAACTTCTGCCAAGACCAGGATGTCTACGACCTGCAAGGACGTAGAATCAGCGACGCTGGACGTTCAACATTCAACGCTAAACGTTTAATCATCGTGCGCCAGGCCGACGGCACCGTGCGCAAGGTTCTTGTGAAATGAGGAACGTCCTCTATTTGATGCTGGCCATTCTGCTTACAGCCTGCGGAGGGAGCCAAACCCCTCCGCAGAGCTGGGCAGAGCGACTGGCTGCCAATCCCACCCCCGACAGCCTGGCCTTCCGCTACGCACGGCTCATCCATGTGGAGCAGGGCGACGGCTATCGCGTGGTGTATATCGACAATCCCTGGCATAAAGGTCAAGCACTGCACACCTACGTGCTGGTGCCCCAAGAAGCTCCGCTGCCCCACGACCTACCCGGCGGGACGCTCATTCGCACGCCTTTGCGGCGCAGCGTGGTCTTCACCAGCGTGCACTGCGCCCTCATCAGCGAGTTGGGAGCTGCCAATCAGGTGGCGGGCGTGGCCGACTTGAAGTATATCAAAGTGCCCTTTGTGCAGGAAGGTGTAGGCAAGGGAACGATTGCCAACTGTGGCGACGGCATGAGTCCGCTCATCGAGAAAATCATCGATACGGGTGCCGACGGCATCCTGCTATCGCCCTTTGAGAATAGCGGCGGCTACGGACGGCTGGAGGACATCAACATCCCCATCATCGAGTGTGCCGAATACATGGAGACATCGCCGCTGGCACGTGCCGAATGGATGCGCTTCTACGGCATGCTCTACGGATGCGAAGCCGAGGCCGAAAGCCTTTTCCGCCAAGTGGAAGTGAACTACTGTGCCCTGCAGGCCAACGCCCATCTGGCTGCCGACTGCCCTACGGTGGTGGTCGACAAGATGGCTGGCTCGGTGTGGTATGTACCAGGCGGTCGCAGCACCATCGGGCAGATGCTGGCCGATGCCAACTGCAGCTACCCTTGGAGCGACAATGACAACAGCGGATCGGTTCCGCTGCCTTTCGAGGCCGTGCTGGAGCGTGCCGGCCAAAGCCAATTGTGGCTGCTGCGCTACGACGCCCCACAGCCCATCACGCTCACCCAACTGCTCGGCGAGCAAGACGGCTACCGCATGCTGGAAGCCGTAAAGAAAGGTCAGGTGTACGGCTGCAACGTCACCACCTCGATGTTTTACGAGGAGACACCATTCCGTCCCGACCTGCTGTTGCAAGATTTCATACAAATTCTGCACCCAGATATACCAAATCTGCCGCCTTTACGTTATTATCACAAAGTGGAGTAATCCACAAGAAGCATGAAAGGCTCGGTAGGTTTAGGAATTCTGGTGCTGCTCATCGTGGTGCTTTTTGCCCTCAATCTTTTTGAGGGCAGCATCCATATTCCTGCTTCAAACGTTTTCGACATTCTGACGGGAGGCGGCGAGGACACGAAGCCTTCGTGGCGCTACATCATCCTGGAGAGCCGTCTGCCGCAAGCCATCACCGCCCTGCTGTGCGGCTCGGCTTTGGCAGCCAGCGGTCTGATGTTGCAGACAGCCTTTCGCAACCCACTGGCCGACCCTTCCATCTTCGGCATCAGCAGCGGCGCCGGACTAGGCGTGGCACTGGTGATGCTGCTACTGGGCGGCTCGCTCAGCGTGGGCTCGCTGCAACTGGGCGGTTTTGTGGCCGTCATCGCCGCCGCTTTCGTGGGAGCCATGGCCGTCACTGCCATCATCTTTTTCTTTTCCACACTCGTACGTCACCATGTGATGCTACTCATCATCGGCATCATGATTGGCTATCTCTCGTCATCGGCCATCACGCTGCTCAATTTCTTCGCCACCGACGAGGGGGTGAAGACGTATGTGGTTTGGGGAATGGGTAGCTTCGGCGGTGTGACAATGGGCCACATGCCCATCTTTGCAAGCGTCACGCTTCTGGGCATCTTGGGTACACTCCTGCTCATCAAACCGCTGAACGCGCTGATGCTGGGCGACCGCTACGCCGAGAACCTGGGCGTCAGCATCCGCCGCACACGCAACTGGCTGCTCATCGTCACTGGCCTGCTCACTGCCATCACCACCGCTTTCTGTGGTCCTGTGAGCTTCATCGGCTTGGCCGTGCCCCACATCGCACGCCTGCTCTTCCGCACCGACAACCACCGCCGGCTGCTCCCCGCCACACTGCTTTGTGGAGCCGCCATCGCCTTGTTGTGCAACCTCATCTGCCACCTGCCGGGCGAGAACGGACTTATCCCCCTCGGTGCCGTCACCCCCATGATGGGAGCACCCGTCATCATCTACATTATTGTTAGGGGAAAAGCCCGATAATCAAAGGCGATTATCTAAGAAATCAATCAGGAATCATAAAGTTGATGGCCTCTGGCTCCACGCTGATGGTATATGGTCCCACAGGCGTGGCCATCAGTTGGCCATCGATGCCCACAAGGGCGTGGCGCGCCTCTTCCACCACCAACTGGCGGGTGCGGAAGGGGTGTACGGAGCGGTGATTGAGAAAGCGTCCGCTGATGAGCAGCCACAATCCGCTGAAGAGTTGGAAGAGCTTGGGGTCGTAGACCACGGTGAGGTCGAGCATGCCGCTATAGGGCACGGCGCTGGGTGTCTGCCCATAGCCACGGGCATTACCTACGCACACGGTCATCACGCGGCGGTCGACCACCTCATTGTTCACACAGAGGCGCATCTTGTAATCCTTGCGGTGGAAAATCTTCAATATAATCGACACGATGAACGAAAGGGTGCGCGACCAGAGGATGCGCCGCGTCTGGCGCCGCAGGTTCATGATGTCGGCTGTGGTGCCGATGTTCACGCAGTTCAAGAAGTAGCGGTGCTGTTGCTGCTGATGCTTGTCGGTATAGCGCAGACAGCCCAGGTCCACCTGGCGTGTGCGCCCCTTGCAGAGCCACTCCACGGTCTGCTCATCATCGCCCATCTCGAAGCCCCAGTAGCGTGCAAAGTCGTTCAGCGTGCCGTTGGGCACCACACCCAACTTCACCTGCTGCCGCACATGGCTCTCCTCGCGCATCAGGCAGTTCACGGCATCGTTCAGCGCCGAGTCGCCCCCCACCATGACGATGGTCTTGTAGCCATTGCGGATGAGCATGGTGACCAGGCGCTCCACGCTGTCAGTGTTTTCGCTCTGCACCATGTCGTAGTGCACGCCGCGTGCGTCTAGCTCCTGCTGTAGCCGCTCCCAGCGCTTGCGCTTGCTCCTGATGCCATTGCGAGGGCAATAGAGGATGCCCCAACGAGATTCTTCTACCATCTTTTTTTTCAGTCCAAGCTGAAAGGTGTTCATGCAATCACTGCCAATGATAACGCAGCCCTCTGCTTGGATACTACTCAATAGTTTTAAAAAGTTGGCTGCAAAGATAATGTTTTTTTTGCAGACGGCACCAAAAATCCCCGTTTTTTTCATGAGGAACCAGACAGACAACCATTCAGCAAACGACCTTACAACTATAATTCATGGCCGTTAGGATTCATAATTAGCAAGATAAATGTCATAAAAGGTGACGGAAGGCACCATTTTTGACAATTTTTGCTTAGATTTAAAAAAAATTGCTTTTTTACAACCGATTATTCAAAATAAAGTTGTAACTTTGTATCCAAATATTTCGACTTATCACATAAAAGCACTTGACAATGAACAAATATTTCTTATTCTGCCTCTTCGCCCTGCTGGGCGCTGTACAAGTGGTCGCAAGTCCTAGCATCTGTCTGCCGTGCACGATGACCAACGGTGAGTACAAGACAATCGTCTCACTCGGCGACAACAACAAACGCAACAAACCCAGTGCCGACTCGACCGCCATCGCCTCCGGCGCCACAAAAAAAGAGACCAGAGACTTAATTGTCTCAAACAAGTTTGACCTAAATAATGACGGCTATGTCAACATGACCGACGTAATCATCCTAGTAAACCACATACTAGGTAAGAGCACCTATGACGGGAATGCTGACCTCAACAACGACGAGGTTGTCAGCGTGGCTGATGTGGTGAAATTGGTGGACATCATACTTAACAAAACTGTTACCAAAGTCGAGGGTAACCTCAGCGAAATCACCTTTGACGGTGGCGGTAGCGGCCCTGCCCGCTCCCGCCAGCTCGATGACAACGACAACGAGTAAACTCCCTTGCCAGACGAAGGCTCATCTGCCATTCCGTATTCACTTCAAGCTTCGCAGCGGCTACTAAAGCCGATGAAGTGCTACATATTTGCGCCTGTTTTTGTGCCCTGTCAAAAAGAATCTCCGAATCGCTTGGCGGTTCGGAGATTCTTTTGTATTTTTGCTCCGACGAAGGAATAAGAAGAATGTGATGATGAAAGAGAGAAACATCAATTCAACGATGCTCAACCAAACGGCTCCTCCCAGTTTGCGTAAAAATGGATTCATCACCGAACTGCGCGACCTTGGAATGGAGGACACGATGTGGGTGATACGCTACATGCTTAACCATTTAGAGGAACTTTTTGCTCCTGTTGCAGAGAAACCAAAATCACAAGAGAATCCCCTTGAAGCCTTGGACTTTTTGGGAAGCCTTATTAATAAAACAGGCAAGACCTCTCAACAGCTCATTGACGAGGGCATTGAAGAGAAACATGGCGCGTATGAGGCTATTCGTTGACACGAACATCATACTTGAGTATATTGAACATCGGCTCGAATATGCTCAATGCCATCTACAATGATGCTTTTATAGATGTGGAAGACAGCTTTCAGTATCAATGTGCATTGAATGGCAATTGCAACGTCCTACTTACCATTAACATTAACGATTTCAAGGAAGCAAGCCAGCAAAGAATGGAGACACTTACTCCACCTCAGTTTGTGGAAAAATACATGTAAGAAGATTAACCTGCAGACGTTGGCGTCGACACTTGTTATTCGACGGATAGGAATGTCCACAGGCCAAGCGAAGGGTAGTAAGCCATAGCAATGCACAGCAGAGCCAGTTCGAGCGGGGTGTCATGCACTACATAACACAGCCGCTCGGTTCTTGGGCCGTTATTTCCTCATTTCTTTTTTTCAGATGATGCTATGGTTCATCAGCCGCTGACGGGCCATCTCCTCGTACTTGGTGCCTGGGCGGCCGTAGTTGGCGAAGGGGTAGATGCTGATGCCGCCTCGGGGCAGAAAGAGCCCTATCACCTCAATGTACTTCGGATCCATCAGGTGCACCAAATCCTTCATGATGACGTTGACGCAATCTTCGTGGAAGTCGCCGTGGTTGCGGAAGCTGAAGAGGTAGAGTTTCAGGCTCTTCGACTCCACCATACGCTCGCCCGGCATGTAGAGAATCTTGATCTCGGCAAAGTCGGGCTGGCCGGTGATGGGGCACAGGGTGGTGAACTCGGGGCAGTTGAACTGCACCCAGTAGTCGTTGTCGGGATGCTGGTTCTGGAAAGTCTCCAGCAGCGAGGGGTCGTAGTTCTGGGCGTAGTGCGTCTCGCGGCCCAGCAGCTGCAAGTGCTCGTTGTCTCTTGGCATGGTTTTTAAGATGCTAATATTCGAAGGTATAGGTCACGTCTTGGGGCGATGCGCCGGGTTCTATGCGCTTCACGGTCAGCTGAGTCACGGCCTTGTTGGCATTGATGGTGGCCTCCACGTCGTATGTCACCTCCGGGCATTCCATACGGCTCAGGATGCTGGTGTTGCGGGTGAAGCGGAAGAGCGAGAGCAACTGATAGGGGTCGCATTGCTGTGCGCCAAAGACAAGCTGGTTGACGTCTATCGACTGGCAGCGGTTGTCGGCCTTCGAGTAGATCAGCTTCAGCTTCTGCAGCTCCGTCAGTCCATTGGCACGCAGCCCAATGCGCAGACTATCGGCGCAATGCAAACTGTCGGGCTCAAGGCTTTGACCACTCAGCTTGAAGGCATAGCAGCTCAACTGGCCGTTGGGGCTGTGGTGCTCAAGATTGAAAGCCAGATTGGTCGATACGGGCATGCCGTTGCTGTAATACTGGGCGTAGTAGGCAATGGTGTCGCCACTGCCGATGAGATTCAGCGGCTGATAGTCGGGGCCAAAGAAGCCGCGGAGCGCCTTGCCGTTGTCGGTGACGGTGACCACGCTGTCGCGATCGTCGTAGGTCAACCGCAGCTGACGCGAGAAAGTGGGGGTGCCGTCGGTGATGTTTAGCGAGGTGGGACGGTGCAGGTCGTCGTAGGCAAACTCAAAGCGCGAGCCGTCGCTGCCCGTGATGGTGCGCACATCGGCTGCCGAACCCAAGGTACCGTCGCCACGGGTGGCATACTGCCAGTAGACGAGGGTCGCCGAGCCATCGCCAGGATGGTCGGTGTCGCTGAAATAGAGCTGCACGCCGCGTCCTTGGCCCGTGGTGTTGGGTTCAAAGCTGAGCGGAATGCTATAAATGGTGTTGCCAAGCCCCGACGTGGTGGCAATCTTGCACCAACCATTATTGCCTCCGTCGCGTGTGAGGCTCCACTTGCCATAGCTGTAGAACACGATAGAATCAGTGGGGGTGTTGGCGTAGAGCATGTTAAGCACAGTACGAGGCTTGCCGAAGACGAATCCTGTCTGATAGGGCGATTCGTCGCTCAGGCACGAGGTCATGGCGACCATCGTCGTCATGCAAAGGGCCATGCCCGATAAGGTCTTGAAGACTCTTTTCATCATTTCAAAAAATATAATGTTGATAGCAAAATCATTCTTCGTCGTCCCAGTCTTCGAAGCTGAAGTCGCCAAAGCCCTCCATCGACGGCCCCACGAAAGCGTCCATCTGCCGACGGTCTTTCTTGGTGGGACGCCCAGTGCCACGGGCACGGTCGACGAAGCCGCTGATGCGATTCATCTCCAGCAGGTCGTATTGGTCCTGAGGCGTTATGTTCTCATAGATTTCTGGCAGCAGCTTGGCGCCCACGCGCTGCTCGATGGGCTTCAGCAACCGGAAGCTGAAGGTGACGGGCGGCTTGCGCACACTCACCACGTCGTCGGCTTTCACCATGCGCGAGGGCTTCACGTTCACGCCGTTCACAGCCACGCGACCGTTCTTGCAGGCATCGGCAGCGATGGTGCGCGTCTTGAAGATGCGGGCCGACCAGAGCCACTTGTCAATACGGGCTTCGGTGTTCATGGGGTAGGTGAGGTAGGTTGAGTAGGTGTGGTAGGGGGAGTAGGTTTCTTCTTACTAAGCTTGTTGTATTGGTTCATGGTGATGTCGATGCCGGCCAGCACGAAGCTCTCAATAATCTTCACGCCGAGGTCGATAGCAGGTTGCAACAAGTCGAGTTCATCCTGCGAGAAGCTGCCCAGCACCCAGTTGATTTGTCCGCCCATCGGATAATCGGCGCCGATGCCCATACGGAGCCGGGCATACTGCTGCCCGATGAGTTGCTGGATGTGGCCCAATCCGTTGTGGCCGCCATTGCTGCCGCTGGCCTTCAACCGAAACTGCCCCAGCGGCAGTGCCACGTCGTCGCTCACCACGAGCAGACGCTGCTGGTCGATGTTCTCCTTGCCCAGCCAGTAGCGGACGGCGTTGCCACTCAGGTTCATATAGGTTGTGGGCTTCAACATGAACACTTTGCGACCGCGCAAAGAAGTTTCGGCCACGAAGCCATAACGGCGGTCGCTGAAAACGGAGTTGGATGCCTTCGCAAAAGCATCCAACACCATGAATCCTGCATTGTGGCGGGTATGGGCGTACTCGTCGCCCGGATTCCCCAGTCCAACAATCAAATATTTGTCCATATATTACTCTGCGGCGGCAGCGGCAGCGGCCGACTTCGAGGCGCGCGTCTCCTTCACCGAGCAGACGACCACCTGAGCGGGAGTAGCCAGCGTGAGGCCCTCGAAGCTCAGCTCGCCCACCTTGATGGCCTTACCCAGACCAAGGTTGGTGACGTCGATTTCGAGCACTTCGGGAATGTTCCTGTAGGGAGCGGTGACATCAATCTTGCGAATGCTGAGGTTCAGCTTACCACCATCGCGCACACCCTGAGCCAGTCCGTTCAGCTTCACGGGGATACCCACGGTGATGTCCTTCTCCTCGGTCACTTCATAGAAGTCAGCGTGCAGCAGGGCGTCAGTCACGGGATGGAACTGCAACTCCTTGATGATGGACTTGCGAACCTTGCCATCGATGTTGAGTTCAACCACATAAACATGGGGAGAATAAACAGCCTTGCGCAGTTCTACGAAGGGAGCGGCGAATGCCAATGCCTTGGGCAGACCCTTCTCGTCTCTTTCCTCACCATACAGGTTGCAGGGCACCAAGCCCTCCTTGCGCATCAGTTTCGAGGCTTTCTTGCCTGTGGTCTCGCGCTGCTGACCATTGATCACAATTTCTTTCATAACGTTTGTGTTACTCTAAATTAAGTTGTTTGAAAATGATTTGTTTCGACTTAATTCGCCATCACACGAAAAAAGCGGGTGCAAAGGTACAAAATAAAATGATAAATGATAAATGATAAATGTTTTTTTTTCAAAAAAACCTTCTTTTTCTTGTGTAATATTGGAAAAATAGCTAATTTTGCACTCACAAACTATAGCAGACTAAATGATAAACAGAGAAATCATACGCATCAAGATTGTTCAGTTAACCTACGCTTACTATCAAAACGGTAACAAGAACATTGACACGGCAGAGAAGGAGCTCTTTTTCAGCCTCTCGAAAGCTTACGACCTCTACAACCATCTGCTCTCGCTCATCGTGGGCATCACCAAGGAGGCACGTCGCCGCTTGGAGGTGCTGCAGGCTAAGGCACGCCGAGAGGGCAAGCCCGAACCGTCGCAGAAGTTTGCCTTCAACCGCTTTGCCCTGCAGCTGGAGAACAACAAGCAGCTGTGCGAGTTCCAGGAAACACAGAAACGCTCATGGGCCGACGAGGCCGAGTTCGTGGGCAAGCTGCTGGAACTGATGGAGCAAAGCCAGACATACAAGGACTACATGGCCGACGAGAACGATAGCTACGAGGCCGACCGCGAAGTGTGGCGCCGACTCTACCGCACCTTCATACAAGAGAACGATGACCTGGACCAGCTGCTGGAAGAGCAGAGCCTCTATTGGAACGACGACAAGGAAGTGGTCGACACCTTCGTGTTGAAAACCATCAAGCGCTTTGAAGAGAAGAACGGTTCGAAGCAGGAGCTGCTGCCCGAATACGACTCGGAAGAAGAGAAGGACTATGCCCGCAAGCTGTTCCGCGCCACCATCATGAACGCCGATGAATACCAGCGCTACATGAGCGAGGCATCGTTCAACTGGGATTTCTCGCGCCTGGCCTACATGGATGTCATCATCATGCAGATTGCCATTGCCGAGATGCTCACCTTCCCCAGCATCCCCCTCAGCGTCACCATCAACGAATTTGTCGACCTGGCCAAAATCTACAGCACGCCACGCAGCTACGGCTATATCAACGGCATGCTCGACGGCATTGCACGCCACCTCATCCGCCAGCGCCGACTGTTGAAACGGATCGACAATCCCAAGAACGCTCCAAAGGCCGACGACACCCCAGCCGAAAAACAATAAACAACATAAAGCATCAACACTACAATGACAAACATTCTTTTACAAGCCCAGCAGGGCGGAGGCGGCATGATGATGCTGCTGATGATGGTGGCCATCTTCGCCATCATGTACTTTTTCATGATTCGTCCGCAGCAGAAGCAGCAGAAAGAAATCAGAAATTTCCAGAACCAACTGGCCGAAGGCATGTCCGTGATAGTGGGCAGCGGCATCTATGGCACCGTGAAGAGTGTTGACCTGAGCCGCAACACCGTCGACGTGAAGATTGCCAAAGACACCGTCATCACCGTGGCCAAGACCGCTGTGTTCCGCGACATGTCGAACATCCCCGTGCAGAAGTAAACCCCGCAAGCACTGATGGGCAGCTTCTTCAATGATATCAGGCGTAACCTGTTTGGCTGGCTGGGCAGGGAATTCCTGATATTTCTGTTTTTCCTCGCCGTGGCTGGCATCTTCTGGTTGTTGACTACGCTCAACGACAACTTCGAGCAGGAGCTGAAGATGCCCGTGAGATTGGTCAACGTGCCAAAGAACGTGGTCATCACATCGGGCGAGGACGACACGCTGCGCGTCACCGTGCGCGACAAGGGCATCAGCCTCATCACCTATCTCTACAAGGACCAACAGCCCACCATCAACATCGATTTCAACCGCTATGCCCGTGCCGACGGCAGCGGCAGCGTGCCAGCCAGCGACCTGCTGCGACTGGCCGACATGCATCTGCCCGCATCGGCCCAGGCCATCGGCGTGAAACCCGATGCCGAGCACTTCACCTACAACAACGGCGAGCGCAAGAAGGTACCTGTGGCCTACCGTGGCAAGGTGGAGCCCGATATGCGCTACTTCATCTCCGACATCCACTATTCGCCCGACAGCGTTACCATCTACGCCTCGGAGAGAAAGCTCGACAGCATCGCCAAGGTCTATACCGAGCCTATCCAAGGCAAAGGTTTTCGCGATTCGCTCGTTGCCACTGCACAGCTACAGGGCATCGACGGCGTGAAGATGGTGCCCAACCAAGTGATGGTGTCCTTCTACACCGACATGCTCACCGAGGTAAGCATCAGCGATGTGCCCGTGGTGGGCATCAACATGCCCGAAGGCAAGGTGCTACGCACATTCCCCTCGAAGCTGAGCGTGAGTTTCGTCACTGGCATGAAGAGCTACCAGCACATGACAGCCGCCGACTTCCTCATCGTGGCCGACTACAACGAACTGGGCAACGACTCTTCGGCACAGTGCAACGTCTACCTGCGACAGCAGCCCGCCGACATTCAGCGTGTCAGGCTGGAGCGCAACAAGGTGGACTATCTCATAGAAGTGAGAGGTGAGAAGTGAGAGGTGAGAGGTGAGAGGTGAGAAGTGAGAAGTGAGAGGTGAGAAGTGAGAGGTGAGAGGTGAGAAGTAAGTAATGATGGACGGATACATAGCCATTACGGGAGGCATTGGCAGCGGCAAGAGTTTCGTGTGCCGCTTGTTGGAAGAGCGGGGCATCAGCATCTACGACTGTGATGCTGCCGCTAAGCGTTTGATGCGCACCTCCCCCACCCTGCGCCGGCAGCTGGAGAGGCTCATCCCTGGTAGCACATCGCCCAACACAGCGGCGGGAAGCCTCGACAAGGCCGTCATTGCCCGCTTCCTTTTGGCTTCTGAGGAGAACGCACGCGCCATCGACGACCTCGTTCATCCCGCCGTGGCCCGCGATTTCAAGCGCAGCAGACTGCAATGGCTCGAGAGCGCCATCCTCTTCCAGTCGGGATTCCACCATCGCGTTGACTTCAGCCACATCATCGCCGTCACCGCCCCCCAAGAGGTACGCTTGCAGCGCGTCATGGCTCGCGACGGCATCAGCCACGAAAAGGCACTGGAGTGGATGGCCCGCCAATGGCCCGAAGAAGAAATCGTGAAGCTGGCCGACTATGTCATCGTGAACGACGGCATTCAGCCCCTGCAACCACAAATCGATGCCATCCTCGGCTCTCTCTCCATGTAACCCCATTAAACCCATTAACCCCATTAAATAAAAATCATGCAACAAACCATTTTAGCTATCGCCGGCAAGCCCGGCCTCTACAAACTCGTTTCGCGTGGTAAGAACAACCTCATCGTCGAGGCTCTCGACGCCACCCATAAGCGCATGCCCGCATTTGGCACCGACCGCATCACCTCGCTGGCCGACATCGCCATGTTCACCGAAGCCGACGACGTGCCCCTGATGGACATTCTTGAAAGCCTGAAAAACATCGAGGAGGGCAAACGCACCACGCTCGACCCCAAGAATGCCAGCGGCGACGAGCTGCGCGAGCTTTTTGCACGCGTGCTGCCCAACTACGACCGTGAGCGCGTCCACACCAGCGACATCAAGAAGCTGCTGCAATGGTACAACATATTGGTCGACGCCGGCATCACCGACTTCAAGGAAGAGATGAAACCCACCGAGGGCGACAACATCGACGACCGCCAAGAGCCCAAGGCCGAAGAGTAGAAAAACCGCGTAGCAAAGGCAGATATTAAGCGCCAAAATTTTGGTAACGACTTTTTTCAAAACGGTAACGATTTTTTGAAAAAAGTCGTTACCGTTTTTTTGTGCCTCAAAACTGGCCGAAAATCTAATAATGCTTAAAAAAAAGCAAGCAGTGTCCTTTATAATAATAAATATGTGTACCTTTGCACAAAATATCTATCCAAAAACTTCAAAAACAAAGAAAAAAATGAAGAAATCACAAGTACTTGTACTGTCGGCTGCCGCTGCGCTGCTGACATCGTGCTCGGGAAAGCTGGGAGAGCTCTCAGCCGACAACTTTACTGTTACCCCCAACCCCTTAGAGTGCCAGACCGGACAGGTGGCCGCCACCATCAACGGTGCATTCCCTGAGAAATATATGAAGAAGAAGGCCGTCGTCACCGTGACGCCCGAGCTGCGCTTCGCCGGACAGGCCGTGAAAGGCCAGCCCGCCACCTTCCAGGGCGAGAAGGTACAGGGCAACGACCAGACCATCTCCTACCTGGTGGGAGGTCGCTATGCCATGAAGACCAATTTCAACTATCAGCCTGAGATGGCACAAAGCGAGCTCTACCTCACCTTCGACGCTCGCGTGGGCAAGAAGCAGGTCGAAGTGCCCGCTGTGAAGGTGGCCGACGGCGTGCTGGCCACTAGCCAGCTCTACAAGCAAACCATCACCACGGCTAAGCCCGCCCTGGCTGTCGACGGATTCCAGCGCGTCATCAACCAGAAGCAGGAGGCCAACGTGAAGTTCCTCATCAACCAGGCCAACCTGCGCCGCACGGAGCTGCAAAACAACTCGGTGCAGGAGTTCGTGCGCCTGATTGGCGAGATTGCCAAGGACCAGGAGAACCTGAACCTCGAAAACATCGAGGTGTCGGCATACGCATCGCCCGACGGTGGCTACAAAATCAACGAGCGCCTGGCTGGCAAGCGCCAGGACGTGGCTGCCGACTACGTGAAAAAGGAGATGAAGAAGGCCAACCTGAACGCCAACCTCGACACCAAGTACACCGCCGAGGACTGGGAGGGATTCCAGGAGCTGGTGCGCGCCTCGAACATCCAGGACAAGGACGTCATCCTGCGCGTGCTCTCCATGTATCAGGACCCCGAAGAGCGTGAGCAGCAAATCAAGAACATCAGCAGCGCCTTCCGCGAGCTGGCCGACGGCATCCTGCCCCAGCTGCGCCGCGCCCGCATGACCATCAACTACGACGTGGTGGGCCGCGACGACCAGCAGATCAAGGACCAGCTGCAGAGCGACGCCACCCAGCTCAGCCTTGAGGAACTGCTCTATGCCGGCACACTCTACGGCAACGACCAGGACAAGATTGAGAACGCCTACAAGAAGGCTGCCGAGCTCTATCCCAACGATGCTCGCGCTTTCAACAACGTGGCTATGATTGAATATGCCAAGGGCAACTACGCCGAAGCCGCCAACTGGTTGCAGAAGGCCGCCCGCACTGGCAAGACACTGCCCGAGACAAGCGCCAACCTGGGTCTGATTGCACTGCAGCAGGGCAACATCGACCAGGCCGAGCAACTCATCGCCAGAGCAACAGGCGCCAACGGCCTGAACGAGGTGCTGGGTAACCTGCACCTGGCACAGGGCAAGTATGCACAGGCCGAGCAGGACTTTGGCAAGCTGGCCACCAATAGCGCCGCTCTTGCACAGCTGCTCAACAAGAACTACCAGGCTGCCGCTCAGACGCTGAACAACGTGAAGAACGCCGACGCCATGACCGACTATTTGAAGGCCATCGTCAGCGCACGCACTGGCAACAACACTGCCGCCGCTCAGGCACTGGCAGCCGCCGTGGCAAAGGATCCCTCGCTGGCTACCCGCGCCGCCAAGGATTTGGAGCTGCTGAACGTGAGCAAGTAACACTTGGCTTCACAAACCGTACATTGAGGTAAAAAGCTGAAAACAATGAGGCACGACACAGAATCACACATCAAATTCGTTGTTTTCTGGCTTTTTACCTCTTTCCTTTTTTCTGCCTGCGGCCGCCACGACGGACGTTTCCGCTTGGAGGGCCATTTCAAGAACCTGAACCAAGGAGAATTCTACCTCTACAACCTGGAACAAGGCACCAAGGACACCATCGCCGTCAGCGATGGCAGCTTCGTCTATGAGCGACTGGTGCGCGACACGCTCTCGCTCGTGATGCTCTTCCCCAACTATTCCGAGCTGCCCGTCTTCGCAATGCCCAACACCAGCGTGAAGATGGAAGGCGACGCCACCCATCTGCGCGAGACCACCATCACAGGATCGGAAGACAACGACATGCTGACCTCCTTCCGCATGAAGACGGCCGACATGGTGCCGCCCGACGTGCAGAAAGAGGCTCGCACCTTTATCGAAGAGCATCCGGCATCCATCGTCAGCGTCTACCTGCTACGCCGCTATTTCCTGCAGGACGCCGAACCCGACTACGCCCTCATCATGCGAATGGCCACCGCCATGCATCAGGCGCAACCGCAGAACCAGCCCCTTGCGCGCCTGCATTTAATGCTGAAGCAACTGGAAAACTGCAGCAACAAAGGTCCCCTACCCTCGTTCCAGGCCATCAGCACCAAGGGCGACACCATCAACAACAGCACGCTAAAGAAAAAGCAGGCCAACGTCATTGTGACGTGGGCCATGTGGAGCTACGACTCGCAAAACACTTTGCGCCAACTGAAAAGCATCGCCAAGGACCATCCTCAGCTGGGCTTGATGAGCATCTGCCTCGACGCCAGCCCTGCTGAAGGACTGAAAATGATTGAACGCGACAGCATCCCTGGACCCGTCGTCTGCGACAGCATGCTCTGGCAGTCGCCCCTGCTCAGCCAGCTGGGCATCGCCACCCTGCCAGCCAACATCCTCATCGACCGACAGGGTAACATCGTGGCCCGCAACATTAGCGACCGCATGCTGAAGGAAGAGATAGAAAAGCTGCTGCAATGAGCAATCCCTTCAAGCTGCTTTGGCTGATGCTCACCGCACGGCGCCCCAGCCGCATCGCCGAGATGCCCGTCTTGAAAGAAACCTTCTGGCTGGGTAAAGGTTATGAAGCACTTACCTTTTTCGGACACATCGTAGTGCATTCGCAGGAAGAAGCGGATGCGCTGAACCAACGTCCGTTGATACACAGCAGCCTGAAACGCCACGAAACCATCCACCTGCGCCAGGCACAGGCCACGCACAACTCCTGGCTCTGCTTCTACATATTATATATATGGTATTATCTGCGCGCGCTGCCGCAGAACCGCCACATGCACAATGCCGCCTACTATCTCAACCCCTTCGAGATGGAGGCCTACGAACACATGTACGACCCCGACTACTTGGAGCGCTGCGCCAACGGTGCCCAGGGATGGCGACGCTATGCCAAAATGAAGCCCAGTGAGCGCAGGAAGATTACAAAAAGTTGATTGAAATCATTTATTTGCGACAAAAAGATAGTTTTTCTGAAAATTTTTGGATAAATTGTTGCAGATTCCAATATTTTGCTTTACCTTTGCAACCGCTAAAACGAAAACAACACAATTCTCATTATAGTTCAACGTAAAGTAAAAAGATTATGAATGCAGCACAAGTAGTTGAGATGCTCAAGCAGCGTTTCCCCAACGAGCCGGAGTACATCCAGGCCGTGAGTCAGGTTCTTCCAACCATCGAGGAGGAGTACAACAAGCACCCGGAGTTCGAGAAGTCGAACCTCATCGAGCGCCTGTGCATTCCCGACAGAGTATTGGAGTTCCGCGTCACCTGGGTCGACGACAAAGGCCAGGTGCAGACCAACATGGGCTACCGCATCCAGCACAACAACGCCATCGGCCCCTACAAGGGAGGATTGCGCTACCACAAGTCGGTTAACCTGGGCATCCTGAAGTTCCTCGCCTTCGAGCAGACGTTTAAGAACTCGCTCACCACACTGCCCATGGGCGGTGCCAAGGGCGGCTCCGACTTCTCGCCCCGTGGCAAGAGCGATGCCGAGGTGATGCGTTTCTGCCAGGCATTCATGAACGAGCTGTATCGCGTGATTGGTCCCGATGAGGACGTGCCCGCTGGCGACATCGGCGTAGGCGGCCGCGAGGTAGGCTACCTCTTCGGACAGTATAAGAAGCTCACTCACCAGTTCCAGGGCGTGCTCACCGGTAAGGGAATCCCCTTCGGCGGCTCACTCATCCGTCCCGAGGCAACGGGCTACGGCACCGTCTACTTCCTCACCTCCATGCTCGCCACCCGCGGCATTGAGCTGGCTGGCAAGAGCGTGCTCATCAGCGGCGCCGGCAACGTGGCTCAGTATGCTGCCGAGAAGTGCCTGCAGCTGGGTGCCAAGGTGCTCACCATGAGCGACTCTGATGGCTACATCTACGATCCCGATGGCATCGACCGCGAGAAGCTCGACTATATCATGGAGCTGAAGAACATCGAGCGCGGACGCATCAAGGAGTATGTGGAAGAGTATCCCACTGCTGTTTATCACGCCAATATGCGCCCCTGGTACGAGAAGGCCGACATCGCCCTGCCTTGCGCTACGCAGAACGAAATCAACGGCGACGAGGCTGCCGCACTGGTGAAGAATGGCGTTATCGCCGTGGCCGAGGGTGCCAACATGCCTTCGCTGCCCGAAGCCATCAAGATCTTCCAGGATGCCAAGATTCTCTACTCACCGGGCAAGGCCAGCAACGCCGGTGGTGTGTCGGTATCTGGTTTGGAGATGTCGCAGAACAGCGAGCGCCTCAGCTGGACCGCCAAGGAGGTGGACGACTACCTGAAGCGCATCATGAACGACATCCACGAGAACTGCGTGAAGTATGGCACACAGCCCGACGGCTACATCAACTACGTGAAGGGCGCCAACGTCGCCGGCTTCATGAAGGTGGCCAAGGCCATGATGGCACAGGGACTGGTATAAGCATCCCAAATCATCAACTATATGGCGTTGACTTTCCCCAAAGTCAACGCCTTTTTTTGAACTATATAGGCTAGAGGCTAGCCAGGCTAGATAGGCTAGAAAGAGGGCTGCCCCCACAAGGTTACTGGGCCCACTCAAATCGGCCTTCTAGATAACGGTGCCGACCTTCCGAAAAAAAGTTGACGAGATTTTTGAAAAAGGTAACGCTTTTTTAAAAATTCTCATACGAGATTTTTTTGCCCCTTGCCACGGCCCAAAATTGGGGCCTAAAAAAATCCCAGCCACTCGGTGAGAGCGGCTGGGATTGTGCTTGAAAAAAAGGGGGATGCCTTACTCTGCAGCGGGAGCCTCTTCGGCCTCAGCCACGGGAGCCTCCTCCTCAACGGGAGCCTCTTCAACAGCAGCGGGAACTTCCTCCACCACGGGAGCAACTTCCACCTCTTGCTGGTTCTCGGCAACGACTGTCACGGGAATCTCGGCAGTCACCTCCTTGTGGAAGTGCACCAGAGCCACATAGTCGCCCACCTTCTTGATGTCCTTCATTGTGATGATCTTGCGGTCGATGTCGTGACCCAGCTTCTTCAGCTCCTCGGCAACCATGGCAGCATTCACCGAGCCATAGAGCTGGCCTGTGATACCCACCTTGGCAGCGATGGTGAGAGCGACGCCCTCGAGAGCCTTGCCACGCTCCTCGGCAGCAGCCTTCTGAGCGGCGAGCTTATGAGCCTGCTGGCGCAGGTTCTCGGCCAACACCTTCTTTGCACTTTCGGAGGCAATGATGGCCTTTCCCTGAGGAATCAGGTAGTTGCGGCCATAGCCCGACTTCACGTTCACGATATCGTTCTTGAATCCCAGACCGATAATGTCTTCTTTCAAAATCAATTCCATAGTCTTGCGTCCTCCTAAAGTTTTACTTCATCATGTCGGTTACGTAAGGCAGCAGTGCAATCTGGCGAGCACGCTTCACGGCCTGAGCCACGCGGCGCTGGAACTTCAGCGAAGTGCCGGTGATGCGGCGGGGCAGGATTTTACCCTGCTCGTTGAGGAACTTCTTCAGGAACTCGGGATCCTTGTAGTCAACATACTTGATGCCGAGCTTCTTGAAGCGGCAATACTTCTTCTTCTTCGTGTCGATGGAAGGAGCGGTGAGATAACGGATTTCTGATTGTTCTGCCATGGTTTAAGCCTCCTCTACTTTAGTCTGATACTTCTTGCGGCGCTTCTCGGCATACTCGGCAGCAAACTTGTCGAGCTTCACAGTCTGGAAGCGAATCACCTTCTCGTCGCGACGGAAGGCGGTCTCAAGTGTCTTAATCACTTCTGGCTCGGCCTTGAACTCAAGCAGGAAATAGAAGCCAGAGTTCTTCTTCTCAATCTGGTAAGCCAGTTTCTTCAGTCCCCAGGCCTCTTCGTTCACAATCTCAGCGTTGCTGTCGGCAAGCACTTTCTTGAACTTTTCGACCGTTTCCTTTGTCTGATCGTCAGACAAAACGGGAGTCAAAATGAAAACGGTTTCGTACTGATTCATACGTTGTTTAATTGTTTATAAATGTTATTTTTGCAAAATGCGGGTGCAAAGGTAC
>JAFZSR010000051.1 GCA_017619275.1 Prevotella sp.
AGCCTCACTATGCTTCAGACTGCGATGCAAAGGTACCAACAATAGTCTACATAAGCAAATTGCAGGCCGAAATTTCAGCCTGCAATTTGACCTATAGAGCAACATGTGGTGTTTTCCAGCCTGCAAAATGACCTATACGCCAGAACTTTTCGGTCTAATCGACCGTTTTGATTTAAATGAAAAAGGAAAGAAATTACGGGAAATTAGGATTTATTCTTGCTGCTGCCAGAAAAATTTCCCTCAATTTCCCGTAATTTCTTTCCAAGAACTGATTTGGGTTAAGTTCAGATTGTCAGCTTCAAGGTAATTACCACAGACCAGTCGCTGTTGCTTGTATCGAAGAAATTGGTCTCCAATTTCATGTTGCAACGCGTGTCGCTGAAAGCCACCGTGATTTGCGTGGCGTCGGTGATGAACTTATTGCCCATCTTGTCGTCCTTCAATCGGATGGTAATCTTGGTTTTCGAGGCATCGGCCCACGACCATTGTGCTACGTCGACACTGCCGTCGGTGTAGTTGATGATGAACTTGTTCGTCTTGGTGACGGTCACGTCCTTGATTACCTTCTTCAGGGGCTGCTGTTCGTCAACCGAGAGGTTGATGCCTTGGTCGAGAGCTTCCTTCAGGACGTCTTCCAGATAGAATAGTCCGCCGCGGCTGTCAAACTCCTCAAACGCCTTGACATCCTTGGCTTTGCTCTTTGCATCGAAGATGGCTCCCGACATCTTCCACGTGCGAGCCAGGCGGTCCATGGCCTCTTCACCAGTGATGGGGGTGATGACGGTGACGACAACGGTGGAGCCACCACTACTGAAGACGAAAGTCTCCAATTTGGTGAACGACACGCTGATGTCGATCAACAGATTCTCGGTGGCACGGGTGCGCGCTCCAGCCCCCGTGGCGGTCACGGTGCCCTTCACGTAGTTGCCGTTCATGGTGTAGGTATTGCCATTGATGGTGGCATCCTCTTGCACGTAGCGCAGGCTGCCATCGGCCATCAGCAACTCCAGCAATATCTTTCCGCTCTCAGTGATGTTGATGCCCTGGAGCTGCGGCGCGTTGTCGGGATCGCCGGTAGTGGTTGTCGTGGCCTGCATGGGATTAGCCAACATGTATTCAATAGCATTCATGGCATAGGCGGGCAAGGGCAGATTGACGGGATTGGTCTTGGCACCGTCCTCGTCGTCATCGCCACAGGCAGTGATGCATGGCAACACGATGGCTGCCAGTGCGAGATAGAAGAAAAACTTTTTCATGTCGATATTTTTTTATTGTTAGAAAATGCGTCCGCTGATTCGAACGTTGATAACGGGGAACACGGTGAGCTTGTCGGCAAAGTCGATGGCGTCCTTAATGTCTTCATCGTCATAATCGTCCAGATCCGATTTCTTGAACGTATGGTAGTATTCATTGCCCCAGTCGTCCTTCGTCATGGCGCCAAGCTTGGCCTTGCCCCAGAACTGCACACCTAAGTCGCAAGCTACGTTGATGCGATTCTTCCTGGGCACGGCACGACCGAAGCCAATACCCAAGTAGGGCTTGAAGGCGTTCACCTTGGCATCGGCGGTGATGTATCCGTTCTGGTCGGTAGTGACGCGGTAGTTACCCACCATCAAGCCCAGCTTGCCGTACTTGGAGGGATCTTTGATAAACATCGAGGTGTTGGTGGCCGTGAGCACCTTCTCCTTGCCATAGAAAGCTCCCACCGTCAAATGGAATGAGCAGCCCTTCAAAGGATAGAGGTCGGCCAGCAACTTTACATCGAAGATGTTCACCTTACCCTCGATATCGACTGTGGGCTCGAGGAACGAACTGTTGTCGTTGATGTCGATATCGGTTTTTAACTTGGCCTTGGGCCAGAACGAAACGCCAGCACGCAGGCCGCCATAGTCGGTGATGGGGGCAGCCACGTCGAAGCCGATACCGTCTGTACCAATGGAGGCACCGAGAGCCAAGTGGTCGAAGAGACCAAATGACTGTGACTGTGCGCTGGCTCCTTGTGCGAAAGCCAGGGCCATCAGCAGGGAAAGAAAGATTTTTTTCATGTCACTTGTATTTGAAATTATTGTTTTAAGGCAAGTACACACTCATTGTTTTCAAAGATTGCTGCAAAGATAATGCTTTTTGAGGAATTGGCAAAGAAATGTCACGATTTTTTGACGACCCATCAGGGAACGGGGTCGTAGCCGCTGCCGCCCCAAGGATGGCAGCGCAGCAGACGGCGCACAGCCAGATAGAATCCACGGAAGGGGCCGTGTTTCTGTATGGCTTCGCGGGCATATTGTGAGCAGGTGGGGGTGAACCGGCACGATGGCGGCGTAAAGGGACTGATGCATCGCTGATAGAACAAGATGGGCAGCAGCAGCAACCACTTCAGCGGCCAACAAATGATATGCCAAAGACGTTGCATAGGGAAAGATTAGGCAGGAATGAACGTAGTGGCTATGCGACGCAACAGCGAGCAGACGCGGTGCTCCACCTCGGCCGAAGGAAAATGACGGTCGGAAAGCCACACGAAGGCCAGCGCCACCTGCTTCCCCGCCGGAACGGAAGAGGCCAGCAGCTGCTTGTTGTTGCGAAAGGCTTCGCGCAGCTGGCGCTTCACATGGTTGCGGTCGACGGCATGCTTGAACTTGCGCTTGGGAACACTCAGCAGCAAGGTCACTGGCGGCTCGGCCTCGGGCCGACCGTCACGCTCGATAAAAACGGCACGTAAAGGGAAAGCGGTCAGCGAATGGCCGCGACCGCTTGTGAAGAGCTCGTCAATCAGCTTCTTGCTGACGATGCGCTCGCTTTTAGGAAAAACTTTCCTCATTTACTGTTTTCTATTCCTTCACTCTTCCTGCAGCAGCAGATAGTGTTGCAAGGCGCCCGTCATCGAGGGGTATTTCTCGCTGGGAGCCTCCAGGTCGAGGCGCAGCCCTGCTTCCTGTGCGGCCTTGGCGGTGGCCGGGCCGAAGGTGGCGATGGCAATCTTTCCCTGGTCGAAGTTGGGGAAGTTCTTCATCAGCGACTCAATGCCCGACGGACTGAAGAACACCAGCATGTCGTAGTCGAATGTGTCGACCTCCTCCTTCGTGAAGTCATTGCTCACGGTGCGATACATCACGCACTCCTTGTGCTGCAGCTTGCGGGAGTCGAGCAGCTGCGTCAGCGAGTCGTTGTGCACGTCGCTCATGGGCACCAAATAGCGCTCGCCCTTGTGCTTCACCATGGCGGGCAACAGGTCGTCGACGCGGCCGGTGCTGCCAAAGAACACCTTGCGCTTGCGATACTGCACATACTTCTGAATGTAGAGGGCAATGGTTTCGGTGACGCAGAAATACTTCATGTCTTCGGGGATGTTGACGCGCATTTCGTGGGCCAGTGAGAAGAAATGGTCGATGGCATGTCGCGATGTGAAGACGATGGCAGTATAATCAAGGATATTGATCTTCTGCGTACGGAAATCACGGGCCGTAAGCCCCTCAACCTTTATGAACGGGCGGAACACCAATTCCACCCCAAAGCGTTCTGCAATGTCAAAGTAGGGCGACTTCTCGCTCGTGGGCTTTGGCTGCGAAACCAGGATTTTTTTAACCATCTCTGCTTAATAATTTACTCGTAATTGATTCGTCATCATCAGCCAAATACCCCCCATTGCGAGCATAGGCATGATTTCGAGGGTGCAAAAGTACAAAAAAATTTGCAAAGAAAGCGTCTTTTCGCGGAAAAAGATGCTCCAAGCCTTATAAAATGTCAGGATTTTATTCAAAAATACGATAAAAACGAGGGCAAACAGCGCTTTTTCGGCATTAATGTCGAAATAAACGAGCAACAAGACGAGGGGAAAGAGCAGCACGGCTTCGAGGGCAACGAGCAACAAATAGGAGAGCGTCCACTGCTGTCGGGCACGTTTGCCAAAGAACACGCCGTTCACGAAACTGTAGGCCATCCACTTCAGCAGGAAGTAGGCCAAGAAGAGCCCCAGGAACACGGCTACCACCAGCGACTGCGGCTCCAGGCTAAAGTCGTAGTGCAACAGCTCGATGGCAAAGATATACGAGGCGATGGCCAGCAGATGGCAGCAGACGAGCATCATGAACAGATGGAAACCCAAGTGCGTCAGCGGCACATCTTCAGCGCTGTTGTGATGTGTGTTCAGCAAATCCTTGGCCTGGCGCGCCAGCAGCCATCCTTGATGCGAAAGCGCCACGACAAAGACCACGAAGCAGAGGATGAGCGATGCCGTGAGCACGTTGTCACTGCTCACGGCGTAGGGGCGGGGTGTACCGGCCACGTTGAACGTTGAACGATGAACGTTGAACGATGAACGTTGAACGTTGAACGTTGAACTGTCTTCGGCGGTCGCAGCAGTGTCGAGCGGAACGTTGAAAAGAGTCCCCTCTGGTGCCACTGGGGCGGCCACCCCCTCCTTGGAGAAAGAACGGAAAAACCCCTCTGCCTCCTTTGGGGGGCAAAGGGTGGAATCGGCCTCCCCCAATTGCAGGGGCAGGGTGTTATAATCCAAATTCACGCTTGATGTCGTCAATGCGGTCGAGTTTTTCCCAGGTGAAGAGTTCCACGTCGATGGTGCGGGTTTCGTGATAATGGCTGGTGAACGTCTTGCTCACCACCTTCGGCTCGCGGCCCATGTGACCGTAGGCTGCCGTCTCCAGGAACATGGGCTGGCGCAGCTTCAGCTCCTGCTCGATGGCCTTGGGCCTCAGGTCGAAGAGCTTCTCAATCCGCTTGGCAATCTCGCCATCGGTCATCGCCACATGCTTGCGGCCGTAGGTGTTCACATAGATGTTCATGGGCTTCGCCACGCCAATGGCATAGGCCACCTGCACCAGCATCTCGTCGGCCACGCCAGCAGCCACCATGTTCTTGGCAATGTGGCGGGCGGCATAGGCAGCCGAGCGGTCCACCTTGCTGGAGTCCTTGCCGCTGAAGGCTCCGCCGCCATGAGCGCCCTTGCCGCCGTAGGTGTCGACGATAATCTTGCGCCCTGTGAGTCCCGTGTCGCCGTGGGGACCTCCGATGACGAACTTTCCCGTGGGGTTGACATAATACTTGATGTCGGGGCCGAAGAGGTCGAGCACCTTCTGCGAGTGTATCTGCTCTTTGGCACGGGGGATGAGGATGTTGATGACATCCTCGCGAATGCGCTGCTGCATGGCCTCGTCGTTGTCGAACTCGTCGTGCTGGGTCGACACCACGATGGTGTCTATACGCTGTGGCACTCCCTCGTCGCTGTACTCCACCGTCACCTGACTCTTGGCGTCGGGGCGCAGATAGGTCATCAGCTTGCCCTCGCGGCGGATATCGGCCAGCGTGCGCATCAGCAAATGGGCCAGGTCGAGCGAAACGGGCATCAGACTCTCGGTCTCGGTGGTGGCATAGCCGAACATCATGCCCTGGTCGCCGGCCCCCTGATCCATGGCGTTGTCAACGCCACGTCTGATGTCGGCGCTCTGCTCGTGGATGGCGGTGAGGATACCGCACGAGTCGCCGTCGAACTGATATTCCGCCTTGGTGTAGCCAATGCGCTTGATGGTGTTGCGGGCGATGGTCTGCAGGTCGATATACACCTCGCTGCGCACTTCGCCCATGATTACCACCTGTCCAGTGGTGACGAAAGTCTCGATGGCGCAACGCGCATCAGGGTCGTAGGCCAGGAACTGGTCGAGCAAAGCGTCACTAATCTGGTCGGCCACTTTATCGGGATGTCCTTCCGATACGGATTCTGAAGAAAAAAGATATGCCATTTTTGATTCTCCTATTTATACATTATTATATTGGGCTGCAAAGGTACGAATAATTCGAGAGCAAAACGAAGAAACTGATTTCTTTTTTCTGCGATGGGGCATTTACTTGAGCAAGGCGAAGGCAGAACATAACTTATATATATTGTAATAGCGGCAAATAGATGATATAAAACAAGAAGATAGAGCGATATATATAATAATTGTTTCTTTTACACGCTTCTTTTCCACATTTAATTATACCTTTGCACTACGAAAACAAATAAAAAACAACAATAGGATATGATTTTCATGAAAAGAAATGTATTGATTGCATCGATGGCCGCATTAACGCTGATGGCCGTTTCTTGTAAGGACAAAGATTTGTATGACCCCGACGCACAAAAGCCTGGAGAGCAGAAAGTGGAGGCCAACACCTTTGATTTCTCCACCATACAAGATGTCAAGCTTACGGTAGATTACTCGGCATTCAACACCTATGGCCCCGTGTTCTTTAGCGTTTACAGCGAGAACCCATTCGTGGGCGAGGGCGACAACGAGCAGCTCGACGAAAACATCACCCCCATCTACGAAGATTACACCGCTGCCGATGGCAAGTTCAACATGAACATCCAGCTGCCGGCTTACGCTCAGCAGCTCTTTGTGGTGACGGGTAATTTCTTTGTTTCCGACTATCTGATTGTGGCCGACGTGGTGAACGGTGTCGCCAATGCCGTGGCCACCAAGGCCGACGCCGCCCGAGGCATCACCCGCAGCGACGATGACAGCGAGCCCGTTGTGCTGACCAACGATGTGTCGGCAATGCCCCAGCTGTCGTTCATCGTCGATGGAAGCGGAGCCAGCACTGGCGAGCGCATCTACAAAGACTGGCTCACACCGTTAGGATCGTGGGATGCCAAGAGCGGCGCCCCCAGCTATATCATCAAGCCCGGTGACGTGAGAGACGAGCTGATATGCAGTCCAGATGAAATCGAAGGACTGTTCTCGGCCGTAGGTCAGGCACTCGATGCCAACAAGGCCTGCAACGAAGAGTATCGTAACCATGCCGACCTCACGCTGGAGAAGGAGTCGGAGGTGACCATCACCATGCTGGGCGGCAACACTTGCTGGAACAGCTCGCTGGGCTATTATTATTATATGGAGGACGAGGAGCCGCAGAGCCCTGCCGACCTCAATGTCATCATGCTCTTCCCCAACACCCAGGACGGCTTGTGGACAAAGCTGAAGGGCAACCAGAGCTTCAACGGCAACATTGGCGTGAAGCGCGGCGATGCCGTCCAGCTGAAGTACTATCCCAACATTGCCAACGGCGGCGACACCAGCGAAGCCACCAACATCTTCCCCAAGGGCATCAAGATTGGCTTCATCCTGAAGACCAACGCTTGGGCTATGCAGGGTGACAGCTACGGCATCTCGGGCTATGGCGACAGCAAGAGAAAGTACAACGTGTGGGCCACTTCCACCAACAAGGCCTCGTATTGCAGGGTGCCCGTCAACGATGAGGGAGCCTACAAATACCCCAACCCCAACGGCGAGAGCCGCTCGGCCAAGTTTGCCTACAACGCACCCAATGGCGACAAGTATGCCATCATCACGTTTGAGGATGCCTGCAACGACCAGGACTACGACGACGTGGTCTTCGCCTTGAAGCCCGTGAACTCGTTTACCCCGCTGCCCGAGATTGAGGACAAGAAGACCACCACCGTGGGCGTCTACGCTTTCGAAGACCTGTGGCCCGCCAAGGGAGACTACGATCTGAACGATGCCGTTATAGATTTCAAGCACGAGAAGCTGATGTCGAAGCTCACCACCGAAAAGGAGTTCAAGATTAGCCAAGAGACGTTCTACCTGACCACCTATCAGAACTACGTCACGCTCACCAGCGGTCTCGCCGTCATGCTCAACCTTCCGGCCAACGTCGGTGCAAACGTTGTGTTGAAGAAAAAGGCCAAGGATGCCGAAACGGCCGTTGAGACCGAGTTCGAAACCATTGACAATGTGATCTATCTCACCAACGATATCAAGGCCGAGCTGGGCACCACCTACATCATCGTCGTCAACTACGAAAAGGGACAGCTGAACCGCAACCTGGCTTCCGTGCAGCCTTTCATCTTCCGCAAAGAGGACGCTAACCTGAACTGGGAGATGCACATCCCCTTCGAGGCTCCTACAACAAAGATGAACACCGCCTACTTCGGCACTGGTGATGATGCTTCCAACATCGAAGCTAAAAGATATTTCGTGCGTGGCGGCGACTATCCCTTCGCCTTCTTCCTCTATGGTGCCAAGATTGAAAGCTTCATGGAAACCATCCTGAAGCGCGAGAACGAAAGCAAGACCATCGACTTCGTATACCCCGACTTCATGGAGTGGTCGGTGTCGAAGGGCGCGCAGAAGCCCAACTGGTATCTCAGGCCCAACGCCAATCTCTAACCAGACGGAGATCCATCAACCATAGGGACAGGCTTTTGACTCTACATTGCGTCAAAAGCCTGTCCCTATGATTTTATATACGAATTCTTTCTTACAATCCTCTGCCGATGACAAGCGCCATTACGCCTTGTTAAATTTCCCTTTGGGCTGTTTGCAACGGGGACAGCGCCAATCGTCGGGCAGGTCTTCGAAGGCCACGCCGTCGTGCTCGACCGGATCATAGACATAGCCACAGATGGAGCAGACATACTTGCCGCTGGCTTCTTTCTTTTCGAAAACCACTTCGGGCCAAATGGTGGGAACGGGGTTGTCGAGGTCTATCACGCGCTTGGCTTCCAGATTCTCGTAGCCCTGCGGGCTGTGAGTGCTGCAATACACCGTGGGATGGTTACGGACGAATTCACGCACTCGGTCCAACGTCTCACGGGCAGCTGGCAGGTCGTCATAAACCACCGACAGTTTATTCTCATACAAGGCCTCGTCCATGTAGGTGATATCGCCGTGAAGCATGTAGAACAGTCCGTCGTTCTCCACCACGATGATGCTGTTGCCCTTGGTGTGACCTTTTGCCTTGATCAAGTATATGCCGTCGGCAATCTTCTGACACTCGGGGAAATTGTAGTATGGCCCGTCGGTATAGCTCACCGGCACAAGGTTCGTAAGGCCCTGCAACTCGGCAGCATCCATCTCGTCCTTATTCACATACACCTTTGCATTGGGGAATGAACGCAATTCACCAGAATGGTCAGCGTGGCGGTGGGTCAGGAGAATCTTGGTCACCTGCTCGGGCTTGTAGCCAAGGGCAGCGAATGCCTCCATGTAGGTGCAAATATCTTTTCCAGTGAAGGCCATTGAATTCTCGTCGGGCGTTTCTTCTGGTGTACCTGCCGGGATGCCAGTATCCACCAATATTACCTCAGAACCCATGTCGATGAGGTAGTTCTGCAAACTGCCGCGATAGCGGATATGTTTGTCAAACTTGTCAATCCCCTCCTCACCACCGAAGGCGAAGGGCTGGGTATAGAACCCGTCACGTCTGAATTTTACTGCTTTTATTTCCATATAATAGTCATGATTATTCTTCTACGGGTACGAATTTTTCCTTCTTCCGCTTGCAGCGGGGACAACGCCACGTATCGGGCAGGTCTTCAAACGGGGTTCCAGGAGGTATTCCTTGCTTGGGGTCTCCCTTCTCTGGGTCGTAAGTGTACTTACAGGGACATTTCATCTTTGCCATAATAGAAAATGTTTTAGGTAATTTGAAAAAGGAAGGGACGGTTTTGCGTGGTAGCTGAATCGTAGAACAGTCACTCCGGCAACCCCGTCCCCTTTTGAAGAAAAAATTTATATGCGTCGAGGTGCATATGCACCATGCGATGCCGTGAGAGATTATTGGGCTGGAGCCCACTTGCAGCGTACGGGCGAGACGATGGCACCCTCCTTCTTCAGTTCGGCAAATGCCTTGTCCACTTCCTTACGGGCGATACCTGTAATTTCTGCAATCTTGCCAGCGTTGACGGGTGCACCGAACTCACGCATGGCTTGTAATACCTTTTCTTTCATAATTTCTTGGTGGTTTTGTATATTGGTTGTTTGATTGTTTGGGAATGTTACTTGGTCGTCTCTATCTTTCCTAAACGACTAAACGACCAACTCCCCAAACGACTATAATCTACAGTTGCAACCGCAGCCAGTGCTTCGCGTCAATCTTCTCGATGAGTTCC
>JAFZSR010000052.1 GCA_017619275.1 Prevotella sp.
CCGAGTCGGGGCTGCGCAAAGTACTTGCGAAACTTGACTTCGTGAGCAAAATTATAGGCAATTAGGAAAATTCGTTTCGAAAGATCAAGCTGTATTTTCTGTTTTCATTCACGATGCCATTCCAACCGTACAGATCGAAATCTTTCAGTTCCATTATGTCGTTCAATTTTTTATCTGATTTTGAAATACATTTTGTGAGATTTTGAGCGTAGCGACCATTGCGACCTACAGCAGCTTGATCTTTTCGATGTCGCCATTGTCGTAACGTTGATACCATTCAGAAAAGAGGCGGTCGGGGCCGAAGTTTATCAACATACCATAGTGGATGTGCGTCAGGTTCATGTAGTTCCACAGCTGGCGGCGATGCTCCTTGTCGGCAAAGTTGACGGCCTTCAACTCAAGAATGATGTTGTCGTTGATGAGGGGGCTAAGGATGACAATCTTATGTTATTTACGATTACCGGCTAAGAATTTTCTCCTTTTCTTTGGCATTTCGCCATAAAATGCGTATTTTTGCCCCAAATTTTCCATTGTATTATTATGAATATTGTATTATCTTGTATTATCGGCTGCCTGGCAGGCTTCTGCGCCGGCAAGCTCATGAAAGGCGGTGGCTTCGGCCTGGTGTTGAATCTCATCCTGGGCATCCTGGGTGGTGCGCTGGGCGGATGGCTCTTCGATGTGTTGGGCATCTCATGGGGCGGCCTGGTCGGTCAGCTGGGCACAGCCTTGGTGGGTGCTATCGTCATCATCGCGGTGGTTAACTTGCTGAAGAAATAACTCATGGACGGTTACCTCCCCAGCCCCTCACGCTACGACGTTGGCGTGATGAGGTATGAGCGGTGTGGCTGCAGCGGCGTGCTGCTGCCACAAGTGTCGCTCGGCTTCTGGCACAACTTTGGCAGCGTGGACCCCTACGAGCGTTCACGCGAGATTACGCGCTATGCACTCGACCACGGCGTGGTGCATTGGGACCTGGCCAACAACTACGGCCCGGCCTACGGCTCGGCCGAGGAGACGATGGGTCGACTGATGGACGACGACTTCCGCCCCTATCGCGACGAGCTGTTCATCGCCACAAAGGCGGGCTACGACATGTGGCCCGGCCCCTACGGCAACTGGGGTTCGCGCAAATACCTCATGGCCAGCCTCGACCAGTCGCTGCGCCGCATGCATCTCGACTATGTCGACCTGTTCTACAGCCATCGCTACGACCCTGACACCCCACTCGACGAGACACTGCAAGCGCTGGTCGACGTGGTGCGTGCAGGCAAGGCGCTCTACGTGGGCATCAGCCGCTGGCCGCTGGAGGCCACCCGCTATGCCTACGACTATCTGCGACAGCGCGACGTGCCCCTGCTCATCTATCAGGGCAAGCTGAACATGCTCGACCGCGAGCCGCAAGAGGAGGGCATCCTCGACTTCTGCGCCGAGAAAGGCGTGGGGTTCATCAGCTTCTCGCCCCTGGCACAGGGTCTGCTCACCGACCGCTACCTGGGCGATGGCATTCCCGAAGACTCACGCATGGCGAAAGCCAAGTTCCTAAAGCCAAGCATGCTCACGCCCGACCTGCTCGCCCAGCTGCGCCAATGGAACGCCGAAGCCCAGGCCCAAGGCCAGACTTTGGCCGAACATGCCCTGCGCTGGATTCTGCAGCAGCGCGGTGTCACCAGCGTCCTCGTTGGTGCCAGCAGCACCGCGCAATTGGCAAAGAACCTGAAAGCAGTAGAGCAATAGGAACCACAAACATACGAACAAAATAGAAATCTGCTTAAATCTATCGTCTATAGTCTATAGTCTACAGTCTAAAGTCAAAAAACTACAGTCTAAAGTCTACAGTCTACAGTCAAAAAACTATAGTCTACAGTCTACAGTCAAAAAACTATAGTCTAAAGTCTATAGTCCAAAGCCTACAGTCATGAAGCAGGTATTACTGATAAACGACATTGCCGGCTACGGGAAGGTGGGCATGGCAGCCATGCTGCCCGTGCTGAGCTACATGGGCATCCCAGCGTTCTGCATGCCCACGGCACTGGTGTCGAACACACTCGACTACGGCGAGTTCACCCAGATGGACACCACCGAATACATGCAGCACACGTTTCCCATCTGGAAGCGGCTGGGTTTCCATTTCGACGCCATCAGCACGGGTCTGATGTTCAACCCCCAGCAGGCCGAGCTGGTGGAGGCCTACTGTCGCGAGCAGGCACAGCAGGGTTGCATCATCTTCGTCGACCCCGTGATGGGCGACGGCGGCCGCCTCTACAACGGCATCACCCAGCGACAGGTGGTGCTCATGCGTCGCATGGTGAGCGTAGCCCATCTGGCCAAGCCCAACTACACCGAGGCGTGCTACCTCTGCGGCGTTCCTTTCCGTCGCGACGGCATCACCCGCGACGACGGCCGTCGGCTCGTCGACAGCATCCTCCTGTTAGGCGCCCGCTCGGTCATCATCACCAGCTGCATCATCGAGGGCAAGAACATGGTCTGCGGCTACGATGCCGACACACAGAGCTATTTCTTCCACGAGTATGAAGAGATTCCCGGTCTGTTCCACGGCACCGGCGACATCTTCTCCGCCGTCCTCATCGGTAGTCTGCTGGGACAGGGCAAGTCGCTGCCCGATGCCACCCGCCGCGCCATGGACGTGGTGAGCCAGATGATCAGTCGCAACCGCGACGTCAAGGACCACTGCTGCGGCATCTTCATTGAACGCTGCTTGGATTTATTGTAAACGACAACTCGAACATTATCCCTGTTGTCTTCCCAAAATAGAAAAAAACATGCAAGAAACAAGACAGAACAAGATTGCACGTCTGCTGCAAAAAGAGCTGAGCCAGATATTCCAGGAGCAAACCCGGAGCATGCACGGCGTGATGGTAAGCGTGACGCAGGTGCGCATCAGCCCCGACCTGAGCGTGTGCACCGCCCATCTGAGCATCTTCCCGTCGGAACGGGGAGAAGAACTGCTGGCCAACATCAACAAGAACAACCAGCAGATTCGCTACACACTGGGCCAGCGCGTGCGCCATCAGCTGCGCATCATCCCCGAACTGCGCTTCTTCATCGATGACTCCTTAGACTACATCGACCGCATCGACGAGCTACTTGGAGTTAGGAGTTAGGAGTTAGGAGTTAGGAATTAAAAAGAGTTGGGCTATGGATGATTTTCGTTCATTCATATATGGTAAGTGTTTGGATTTTTCTATACGAATATCTAAGCTTTATACGTATTTGTGTACTGTGAAGAAAGAGTATGTTTTTTCCAAACAAATCTTACGAAGCGGAACCAGTATAGGCGCGAACTTGGCTGAGGCACAGTATGGCATCAGCAGAAAGGACTTTTACAGCAAAGTGTATATCTCGCTGAAGGAGACGGCAGAGACAATGTATTGGTTGGAAATATTGCACAGAGACAACCAACTTGACGACAATCAGTTTAACTCTCTCTTCCATGATTGCGAGGAGCTGAAGAAACTCTTTATGTCAATCACTAAGACCACCAAAGCCTCATTAACTCCAAACTCCTAACTTCTAACTCCTAACTCCTAACTCTTATGACCTTTCCTTTCTATATCGCTCGCCGTTATCTCTTCTCGAAGAAGTCGACCAACGTCATCAACCTCATCAGCGGCATCTCCGCCGTGGGTGTGGCCTTGGCCACGATGGCCATGGTGGTGACGCTGAGCGTGTTCAACGGCTTCAGCGACTTGGTGGCCACGCTCTTCACCAATTTCGACCCGCAACTGGAGCTGACGCCCATTGAGGGCAAGACCGCCCCTGCCGACGATCCGCTGCTGGCGCAGGTGCGCGAGCTGCCGCAGGTGGAGGTGGCCACCGAGTGTGTGGCCGATCAGGCACTGGCCGTCTATGCCGACCGTCAGGCCATGGTCACCGTGAAGGGCGTAGACGACAACTTCGACCGTTTGACGCGCATCCGCGATATTCTGCAGGGCGACGGCGAGTTTGAGCTGCACGCCGCCGACATGCACTACGGCATCCCCGGCATACGTCTGGCCGAGATGCTGGGCACGGGCTATCGCTACGACCGGCCCCTGCACATCTATGCTCCCCGCCGCGAGGGCCAGCTCGATATGAACGCCCCCGAGGAGGGCTTCGTCGAGGACTCGCTCTATTCGCCCGGCGTGGTGTTCAGTGTGCTGCAAGCCAAGTACGACCGTGGCTATATCCTTACCAGCATCAGCTTCGCCCGCCGCATCTTCGACCAACAGGGTATGCTCTCCAGCCTGGAGTTGCGCCTGAAGCCCGGCAGCGACTTTGAGGCAGTGAAAAGCCGCATCCGCCAAATTTGCGGTGAAAAATATAACGTGCGCGACCGCTATGAGCAGCAGGACGACACCTTCAGCATCATGAAGATTGAGAAGCTCATCGCCTACGTCTTCCTCACTTTTATCCTCATCGTGGCCTGCTTCAACATCATTGGAAGCCTCTCGATGCTCATCATCGACAAGCGCGACGACGTGCAGACGCTGCGCGCACTGGGTGCCAACGATGGCCAGATATCTCGCATCTTCCTTTTTGAGGGTTGGCTCATCAGCATCATTGGCGCCATCGTGGGCATCCTCGTGGGTCTGCTGCTCTGCTGGCTGCAGCAGCGTTTCGGCATCATCGCCTTGGGTCAGAGCCAAGGCTCGTTCATCGTCGACGCCTACCCCGTCAGCGTGCATCCCTGGGACGTGGTGCTCGTCTTCGTCACGGTGATGGTGGTCAGCTTCCTCTCCGCCTGGTATCCCGTCCACCACTTCTCACGTCGCTTGCTGGGCTGAAACCGTTCTCGGCAGTCGATTATCCTTTCCGTTGACAGCAAAAAATGCTGGCTCACCCGACCATTGGCTGTGGGCTGGCGACCCTCTTATCGACCTGCAAAAAAAATCGTTACCAAAATTTAGCATCCTTTTTACCGCTATTTCCGTTTTTTCTTTTTACCTTTGCACCCGAATTTCAAAATGAACCAAGATGGGGAGCGCAACCAAGCGAATTATTCGAAGCCACCTCAAATGAACTTGACTTAAAAATGACCATGCGAAAGAAAAGATTGTTGTTCCTGTGTAGCCTCCTTATCATGGGCTGTCGTTCGCTCTTTGCGCAAGACGGCCTCATCATCAACGAGGTGATGGCCTCCAACGCAGGGATGGTGATGAGCCCGGCATATAATTTCGACAGTTGGATTGAAATCTATAACCCCACGGGGCAGAGCAAAACCCTTACGGGCTATTACCTGAGCACCGACCCCGGCAATCTCACCCGCTGGAAGATGCCCTCAACCATTGGCACTGTTCCCGCCCATGGTTTTCTGGTGCTGTGGTTGGGTTCCGACGACATCAAAACCAATCAGGCTCCTTTCCACCTCGACTGCGATGGAGGCACCATCTGCCTTACTGCACCCAGCGGTGAGCTCGTCACCAGCGTGGACTATCCCGAGGCCATGAGCCGCACGGCCTGGGCACGCAAGACCGATGGCGGCAACGAGTGGGGCTGGACGGCAGAGCCCACGCCAGCTGCCACGAACGTCACGTCGCACTTCGCCACGGAGCGCCTCGATCCGCCCGTGGTCAACATCGGCAGTCAGCTCTTCAACGGCTCGCTCACGTTCAAGGTGGACATCCCTGAGGGCACCACGCTGCGCTACACTACCGACAACAGCATGCCCGACGCCCAGGATGCCCGGAGTGCCGACGGGCGCTTCACCGTGACGGGCAGCACGAACTACGTGTTCCGCCTGTTCAAGGAAGGCTATCTGCCCAGCGTTCCCGTCACCCGCAGCTTCATCCAGACCAGTAATACGTACACCATCCCTGTGATTTCGATTGTGGGCGACGAGCGCTACTTCACCGATTCGATGTGGGGCATCGATGTGAAGGGCAGCAACGGCAAGTCGGGCTTGGGCAGAGACGACCCCGTGAACTGGAACATGCCTTGGGACCGTCCGGTGAACATGAGCTACATCACACCCAACGAGGGAATGGTGTTCAACCAGGACGTCAACATCAGCGTGTCGGGTGGTTGGTCGCGTGCCTCCACTCCTCGCTCCATGAAGCTGAAATCGAACAAGGTGTTCGACGGACTGAACCATCTCGACTACGTCTTCTTCCCGCAAAAGCCCTTTATCCGCAGCAAGACCCTTTTGGTGCGCAACGGTGGCAACGACATGGGCAACTTTCATGCGCGCTTCACCGATCTGGCACTGACCAACATCTTGCAGCGGTCGGGGATGGACGTCGATGTGCAGAGCTATGTGCAGGTGGCCGAGTATATCAACGGTCGCTTCAAGGGCGTGCTGAACCTGCGCGAACCCAACAACGACAAGTTTGTGTATGCCAACTACGGCTACGACGATGACGAAATCGACATGTTCGAGAACGGCAGTTTCAGCAACGGCACTGCCGATGCCTACAACAGCCTGTGCGAGCTGGCCACGCATATCAGTGAGGATGGGGTGTACGACGAGGTGAAGCGGCGGCTCGATGTGGACGAGTTTATCAATTATATGGCGGTGGAGCTGTTCCTGGGCAACGACGACTGGCCCGAGAACAATGCCAAGGGCTTTCGCAGCCAGAACGACGGGCGCTTCCGCTTTATCTGCTTCGACCTCGACCTCACGTTCAATCCCTGGGGAAGGGAGAGCTTCTCGAGCCTCAACACCCATCGCAGTGTGAAGATGGTCGCCCTGTTCTTGAATCTGCTCAACAACGATGAGTTCCGCAAGCAGTTCATCGACACCTTCTGCATCGTGGCGGGCAGCGTCTACGAGAAGAGCCGTGCCATCCAGATTGTGAATGAGCTGTCAAGCGCCCTGCGACCCATGGCGGAGTACGACGGCTACGTGCCCGACCGTGCGGCCAACAACATCAAGAACAAGCTGAACAACAGGATGGAGGAGATGACCAACCGCATGCAGCAGTTCAAGCCCATGCAGCTCACGGGCGTCGCCAAGCAGAGCGTCACCATCGCCTCGGAGGTGGAGGGCGCCACGCTCTTCGTCAATGGACGGCAGATTCCTTATTCCTATTTCAAGGGCCGCCTCTTCCAGCCCGTGCAGTTGGAGGCCAAGGCCCCGGCGGGCTATACCTTTGCGGGCTGGCAAAAGGCTTCAGGCTCTACCATCAAACTGTTCGAATACGACACCACGTGGAAGTTCTACGACCAGGGCGAGCTGGGCGCCAACTGGCGCACAAATGATTTCAGCGATGCATCGTGGCCTTCGGGCGAGGCCCCCTTGGGCTATAAGATGGCTGGCGTGACCACCACCGTGAGCTATGGCTCCGACTCGCAACGCAAGAATCCCACCACCTATTTCCGAAAGACCATCGTCCTCAATGCCAATCCCACCAGTGCCGACGTCTTTCAGCTGAACTATCAGCTGGACGATGGTTGCGTGGTCTGGGTCAACGGTCAGGAGGCAGGGCGGGTGAACATGCCGAGCGGCACCGTGGGCTACACCACGTTCTCGTCAACATACGCTGGTGATGATCCGCTCACCGGCACGCTCGAGATCTCGCCCACGCTCTTCAAAAGGGGTTACAATGTCATAGCCGTGGAGGTGCACAACACCAGCTACACATCGGGCGACTTGTTCTGGGCATGCGAACTCCTTACATCGCTGGGCGCCGGCTCTAAAGAAGACATGCTGACCGACCCCATCATCGACCTGCCCGAAGGAAACAACGTGACGCTGACGGCCTGCTTCGACCCGCTGACCGAAGAAGAACGGCGGGCGCAAGGACTCACTCCCGTGCGCATCAACGAGGTGAGTGCCGCCAACGACATTTTCGTCAACGAATACTTCAAGCGCAACGACTGGGTGGAGCTTTACAACACCACCGACGACGACATCGACGTGGCGGGCATGTATCTGAGTGATAAACCCGACAATCCCAAGAAATACCAGATTGTTGGTGGCGAGGGAATCTCGACCATCATCCCCGCGCATGGCTATCTCATCGTATGGTGCGACAAGCTGGAGCCGCAGTCGCAGCTCCATGCGTCGTTCAAGCTGGCAGCCGATGGCGACGACGTGCTGCTCACCGCTGCCGACAGCAGTTGGACCGACCGCATGACCTATTCCTCCATGAAGGGCGACGAGACCGTGGGCCGCTATCCCGACGGCAGCAATCAGGTCATCACCATGAACGTGCCCACCATCGCGAAAGCCAACATCACGAGCAGCTATGCCGAGATTGTCGACCAGCCCGAGCAGAGTGGCATCAGCGACATCGCTCTTGACGAAACGATTGGGCTCAGCGTGCGCTATCTGGCCCACCGCCTGGTGCTCCGCAGCACGATGCCAACGGCCGTCGCCCATGTGGAAATCTGCAACCTGGCCGGCCAAAAGCTTTCCGAGCACGTCGTGACCCTGCGTGACGGCTTTGCCGAGCTGATGCTCAACGGTCTGTCTTCAGGCTATTATCTGGCACGCCTCTCCGACGGGAACGGACACCAAGCCTCCTGCAAGTTTATAAATAGACCTTAAAGAGCCTCGGCCCAGCTAGCTTCTAAATAGTAAAATGACCATAAAAGTTGATTTTTTCATCAAATTATTTGGTAGAATCAACTTTTATGTTTATTTTTGGGGCAATATAATGAAGATGAATAGGGAAAGGAGGCGTTTATGAAGACTAACAAGATAATGGATGATATTCGCAGTACCATCTCGCCGGAAATGAAGTTACAGATGGAACTGTCGGTTGCTATCTCCAATCGTATTTACGACATTCTAGAGAGAAAAGGAATGTCGCAAAAGGAATTCGCTCACATGATGGGTAAGACGGAAACAGAGGTTAGCCGTTGGCTGTCGGGAACCCATAACCTTACATTGGCTACCATCTGCAAAATATCTATTGCCCTGGGTGAAGATATTGTCAGAGTGGTGGGCGGTTCGTATCAACCTGTTTATGATATCGAACCTATGGTGGCTGCTGAGCCATGACTATGCCAGTGCAGCTTGCGGATAATCAATTAAAAACTACAGGGAGCTCATTACTGAGCCCCCTGCGTGTGTCCTTCTTGCGAAGGCATATAGAGAGTTTGCGGGATTAGCGGCGTCCAGCTCCGAAGCTGCCCGAACTACGGCTGGTGTTCTGCGCTGTGCGATGGTTGGGCGTGCCATGCCCCCTGTTGTCGTGATGAACAGTGGCACCTGCGTGGCCTGCATCGCGCCAGCCCCTGTCGTTGTTGGGATGAGCTACGGGACGGTCGTTACGCCAGCCGGCATAGAAGCGATCGCTCTTTCTATTGTTTCCACCCCTGTAGTGAACGAACACCGACGGACGGCCCTTGAAGAAGAGACCCCTATCAGTATAGTGACCATAGATGTCGAATCTCCAGCCACCAGCGTGCCACGACACGGGACGATAGAAGTAGCTCACTGCGATGAACTTCTCATACTGCCAAGGGGTCAGCACATACTTCAGGTCGGCATTGCGACGGTTCCACCAAGGACCGTAGACATCTGCACGGCTGTCGACACTCAGCAAGTAGTCGAGGTTGATTTCATACACTGCGTCATATTGTGCTGCGGTCAGGTTCAGCTCGTAGGCCATCTTGTCGCTCAGGAACAGGGCCTCGCTCTTTGCCACCGTGTAGCTCATTGCGTTGGCCGAGATGGTCATGACCATCATCAGTGCCAGGGTAAAAATCTTCTTCATAATTGTATCTCCTATTCTTTAATTGTTAAACCATTTTGTTTCCTTTTCTCACTATCATTGACGAATAGAAAGGGGCGGGAGGGCTGGGATTATCCCTAAAACGTGGTAGTGTTTTCCCTAAAGATGTAAGGGATTTTCATATCCCTTTGGGGCATCGATTCATTTGATTAACCGGCTTTTCATGGCCGATGCATACTTTTTCGGACATTTTTCTTTGCCTTTTGCCCACAAATTCGTAATTTTGCATCGAATGTTTAAACTGCATTATGTACGCCACCTACATCTTCGATCTTGACGGCACACTGCTCGACACGCTGGGCGACCTGGCGGCGGCGGTGAACCATGCCCTGCGCTTCCATGGCATGCCGGAGCGCACGACAGACGAGGTGCGATGCTTCGTGGGCAATGGAGTGCGACGGCTGATGCAGCGCGCCGTGCCCGATGGCGAGGCGAACCCGCTGTTCGAGCCGGCCCTGGAAACGTTCAAGGCCTACTATCTGGAACACCAGCTTGACACCACACGCCCCTACCCCGGCATCATGGAGATGCTGCACGCATTGCGCCAGCGCGGCTGCCGGATAGCGGTGGTGAGCAACAAGTTCCAGACAGCCACCGAGGAGCTGTGCCGCCACTTCTTCGCCGACACCGTCGAGGTGGCCATCGGCGAGAACGAAGCTGCGGGCATCCATCGCAAGCCCGCCCCCGACACGGTGCTGGAGGTACTGCGACGACTCCCCCAGCGTCCAGCCGTCTATGTAGGCGACAGCGATGTCGACATCCTCACGGCCCGCAACGCCCACCTGCCCTGCATCAGCGTGCTTTGGGGGTTCCGCAGCCGCGAGTTCCTGTTGCAGCACGGTGCCACCTGCCTGGTGGAGCATCCAGGCGCCCTTGCAGGGCTAAATGGTAAATGACAAATGATAAATGACAAATGATAAAGAATAAAGAAATGAAACGACTACTAACGATGATGATGCTGGCGGCCATCAGCTGCACCGCCCTCGCCCAGGGCACCGTGGCCGACTACCAGCGTTCGAGTGCCATCCGTGGCAAGTATTCGAACAAGATGACTAATGGCGATGTGAATGTGCGCCGCATGCGTGGCGAAGGCCACAAGTTTTGGTACTCCGTTTGGAACGGTGACTCCACCGTGTATAAGGAGGTGGATGCCGACAAGAACACGGTGACGCTGTTGCCTGGCAACCCCGAGGAGCCACGCCAGCGCCGCTGGCAGGGAGGCGGTAGAGGTCCCCAGCGCCACTGGGCAGAGGTGCCCGACGAGAAAGACGGCTGGCAGCGCTCGCCCATCGACTCCACGCTCTCTGTCTTCCACCGCGACAATAACCTGTGGACCCGACAAGGCGGCATAGAGAAGCCACTCACCACCAACGGCGACAGCACCAACTATTACTCGGCATGGGGACGCTTCTCGGCCGATGGCCGCTACTATGCTACCGTGCGCATCAAGCCCGCGCCGAAGCATTACTATTATTATGTGGAGGCTTCCCCACGCCCAATGTTCAACGCTCAACGTCCAATGTTCAACGCTCAACGTTCACCGTCCAACGTTCACCGTTCACCGTTCACCGTCCAACAGCCCGTTCTCCATAAGCTGGAGTATGCAAAGCCCGGCGACTCGCTCAACTATCGCGTGCCCGTAGTGGTGGAGGTGGCCACGGGGCGTGTGGTGGAACCTTCCACAGAGCTGTTCAAGCAACAATATGATGTGAGCGCCCCCCGCTGGGACAAGAACAACCGCACGCTCACCTTCACCTTCAACGAGCGCGGACATCACACCTATCGCCTGTTGGAATTAGACGCCGAGACGGGACAGGTGCGCACGCTCATCGAGGAGAAGAACGACAAATATGTGAACTATAACCGCCTCTACCGACACGACTTCGACGACGGGCGGCGCATCCTTTGGACCAGCGAGCGCGACGGCCGCAACCACATCTATCTCTACGACAGGGAGAAGGCTCAGCTCATCCGCCAGGTGACGAAGGGCGAGTTCTACGTGCGCAACATTGTTCATGTCGACGAGAAGCAGGGCATCGTCTATTTCACGGCCAACGGCATGAACAAGGATGAAGACCCTTATCTGATTCATTATTATAAAATCAAGCTCGACGGCAAGGGTCTTACCTGTCTGACGCCCGAAGAGGGCAACCATCGCGCCACCTTCACCGAAGACATGCAATACCTCATCGACACCTACAGCACCGTGCTGAATCCTCCCGTCACCGTGCTTCGGCGTGCGAAAGACGGAAAGGTGATGCGCACCCTGGAGACGGCCGACATCACCCGCCTCGTGGCGGAGGGCTGGAAGGCGCCGGAGGTGTTCGTGGCTCCCGGCCGCGACGGCGTCACCCCGATGTGGGGCCTCATCCAGCGTCCCTCGAACTTCGACCCGCAGAAGAAATATCCCATCATAGAATACATCTACAGCGGTCCTGGCGACCAGTATGTGCCCAAGACGTTCACGCCATGGCTCTATTATCTGCAGGACTTGGCCGAGCTGGGGTTCATCGTCGTTCAGCTCGACGCCATGACCACCTCGTTCCGCACGCGGGCCTTTGAGGAGGTGTGCTACAAGAACCTGAAGGACGCCGGACTGCCCGACCGCATTGCCTGGATTAAGGCGGCCGCTGCCAAGTACCCCTACATGGACATCGACCGCGTGGGTATCTATGGCTGCTCCGCCGGCGGACAGAACGCCATGGCGGCTGTGCTGTGGCATGGCGACTTCTACAAATGCGCCTACGCCGCCTGCGGTTGCCACGACAACCGCATGGACAAGATTTGGTGGAACGAGCAATGGATGTCCTATCCCCTCGACAGCAGCTATGTGGAGTGCAGCAACGTAGAGAACGCTTGGCGCTTGGAGCGTCCGCTGATGCTCGTCGTGGGCGAGATGGACGACAATGTGGACCCGGCCTCCACCATGCAGGTGGTGGCAGCACTGCAACGAGCCGGCAAAGATTTCGAGTTGGTGGTCATCCCCGGCGCTCGCCACACCATGGGCGAAACCTTCGGCGAGCACAAGCGGGCCGACTTCTTCGTGCGCCATCTGCTCGGCGTGGAGCCGCCAAAGTGGAACGAGCTAAAAGCCAGGAATTAGTAATTTGTAATTCGTAATTATATCGATGGAATCGAATTTTGTTGACTATGTGAAAATATTGTGCCGCTCGGGCAAGGGCGGGCGTGGGTCGATGCACCTGCGCCACGTGAAATACAACCCCAACGGGGGTCCCGACGGCGGCGATGGGGGCCGTGGCGGCGACATCATCCTGCGCGGCAACCACAACTACTGGACGCTGCTGCACCTGCGCTACGAGCGCCACATCTTTGCCGAGCACGGCGGCAACGGCGGCAAGGACAAGTGCCACGGCACCGACGGCAAGGATGTCTACATCGACGTGCCCTGCGGCACCGTGGTCTACAATGCCGAGACGGGCAAATACATTTGCGACGTGACCTACGACGGACAGGAGGTGGTGCTGCTAAAAGGCGGGCGCGGCGGACTGGGCAACTTCCAGTTCCGCTCGGCCACCAACCAAGCCCCACGCTATGCCCAGCCCGGCGAGCCTATGCAGGAGATGACCATCATCATGGAGCTGAAGCTGCTGGCCGACGTGGGTCTGGTGGGCTTCCCCAATGCGGGAAAGTCGACGCTCGTCAGCGCCCTGAGCAACGCCAAGCCGAAGATTGCCAACTATCCCTTTACCACGATGGAGCCCTCGCTGGGCATCGTGGGCTATCGCGACGGCATGTCGTTTGTGATGGCCGACATCCCCGGCATCATCGAAGGTGCCGCCGAGGGTCGCGGCTTGGGTCTGCGCTTCCTGCGCCACATTGAGCGCAACTCGCTGCTCCTCTTCATGGTGCCCGGCGACACCGACAACATCCTGCGCGAATACAACATCCTGCTCGACGAGCTGCGCAAGTTCAACCCCGAGTTGCTGTCGAAACAGCGCGTGCTGGCCATCACCAAGTGCGACCTGCTCGACGAGGAGCTGATAGCGATGCTGCGCCAGGAAATTAAAGACCTCACAACCCCCACTACCCCCACTCAGCCCATTCAACCCATTCAACCCATTCAGTCAATCCCCATCGTCTTCATCTCTGCAGTCACCAACTACGGCCTCGACGAGCTGAAGGACGTGCTCTGGCGCGAGCTGAACAGCGAGAGCAACAAGCTGCAGACCATACAGGCCGACGACCGACTTGTGCACCGCGACAAGGACATGACCGTCTTTGCCCAAGAGCTGATAGACGAAAACGCCGACGACGACATTGAGTATGTCGACGACGGCGATATAGAAGACCTTGACGATTTTGAATACGACGAGGACCTTGACGATGGCGAGGCTTAGCGCCTCACCACCATCTTAAAGGTTGTCGTGGCTGTCTTCAGCAGATAGATGCCGCTTGGCAACTGCAATTGGCCGATATGCCCAGCAAGCGTGTCGGCCACTTTCTTTCCCCTGACATCATACACAGCCACCTTCTCGCCAGCGGGCAACGTCATGGCATCGATACCGGAGAAATCCTGAATCAACACGGGTTTCTGAGTCATAGCCAGGTTCTTCACCGTCTGAGCGTTCACCACGGCGGTGGTGAGGATGCCGGTGATGTCGAAGAACTTATAGGCTGTGCCGCCCTCGAAAGGTTCCGAGAGGTCAAAGGTGTTGTTGATGCGCACGAAGTTGTCGCCGTCAACGACATACAGGCCAGCCATTCCTTCCACGCTCTGCATCATCACATTGCGCAGCACAATCAGGTCGGCCAAGTCGGCCACGGTGAGCTGGCTCACGGTCACCTCGCGCAGCTCCGGCTGCTGACCGTCGGTGATGGTAAGCTCGTCGGCATTCGTTTCGCCCTCGATAGGCCTCAGCTCCGGCATCTGCTCGTTCAACATGAAGCTACCGCCGACACGGCCATTGAGCACGTCGCCAGCCTTCAGCTGCAGTCCCGTGGAGGCGAAGCGGATGGCACTCGTGGCATCGCGCACATACGCGTCATGCATAAATGTATAGAGCACCTGGGCATTGTTGAGCGTCAGATAGGCTTCTGAGCCAGGCTCCAGAGCCTTGAAGTGGGCAATGTCTTCCACGGTGGCGCGAGGCTCAGTCACGGTGAGCATGGTCTGGGCCTTAAGACCGTTGTCCACATTCGTAACGGTGATGGTGGCGGAGCCGCTGGCCACAGCATGCAAGACGCCATCGGCACCGACGGTGGCCACCTGCTCATCGCTGGAGGCGAAGGTGAGGAACACGTCGGCATCGGCGGGCGTCAACACGGGAGCGAGGGTAGTTTCATCGCCTACGACCAGCTGCATGGTGGCGGGCAGACTGATGCCCGTCAGCTCGGTGTAGGCAGCTGCGGTGGGCGACTTCAACAGATACAGCTCGTCGATGATTTGTCCGTTCAGAGTGTTGGTGCCAAAGATGGCGGTGATGTCGTAGCGTTTATTCAAGTCGGTGGGCACGGTGATGCGCGGGTTGGTGACGCCCAGCGTGTTGTAGAGGCGGTAGCGCTTGCTGCCCAGCACGGCAAACACGCCGCCGTCGTTCACCAGTTGAGCCTTCTCCACCAACACCATGTTGGCATAGTACTCATCACCCAGCTGACTGATGTGCAGGGCAATGGGCTCCACATTTCCACCCTGGCTGATGGTCAGGTTGTCGGCATTGGTGCTGCCCTCGATGGGCCTCAGCTCCGGCATCTGGTTGTTCAGCACATAGCAACCATAGACGCGGCCGTTGAGCACGTCGCCGGCCTTCAGCTGCAGTCCGGTGGCCGCGAAGCGGATGGCACCGCTGGCATCGCGCACGTAGGCATTGTTACTCTTCACAAAGAGCACCTCGGCATTGTTGAGCACCAGGTCGGCCTCGCCCCCCAGCGGCAAAGCCTTGAAGTGGGCGATGTCCTCTGCGGTGGTGCGGTCGCCCACGGTGAGCACGGTCGTTGCTTGCAGCCCGTTGTTCATATTCGTCACAGTGATGGTGGTGGTGCCGCTGGCCAAGGTGTGCAGAACGCCGTTGGCATTGACGGTGGCCACCTCCTCATCGCTCGAAGCGTAGGTGAGGAACACGTCGGCGTTGGCGGGTGTCAGTTCAGGCATGAGGGGCTTAAACCGGTCTGTAGGCAGCACCATGGTAGGAGGCAGACTGATGTCAGTCAGCTCTACGTAGGTGGTGGCGGTGGGCGACTTCAACAGATACAGCTCTTCAATCACCTCGCCATTCAGGGTGTTGGTGCCAAAGATGGCCGTGATATCGTAGCGGCGGTTCATGTTGGTGGGCACCACGATGCGCGGGCTGGTGATGCCCAGCGTGTTGTAAAGTCGATAGCGCTTGTCGCCCAGCACGGCATATACGCCGCCATCGTTCACCAACTGTGCCTTCTCCACCAGCACCATATTGGCATAATATTGTTCACCCAACTGACTGATATGCACATTCACAGGCTCCACATCGCCTCCCTCGTCAACGGTAATGCCGGTGGCCATGGTCAGCCCTTCCACGCTGGTCATCACGGGCATCTTCACGGGACTGGTCTTCTTTCCATAGATGCAGCCATTGAGCACATTGCCCTTCGTGGCGGTCAAACCAAGTCCACGCAGGATGAGGCTACCCGTGGCATCGCGAACGTAGGTGTCGCCCTTACCGCTGTAGAGCACCTGCGCATTCGTAAGCGTGAGCAAGGCCTCCGTGTCGTCGGCCAACTCCAAGAAGTTGGCGATGCCATCGGCCACAGTGCAATTCTTCACCATGACGGTGCAGGTGGCTTGCAGCGATTCGTTGGCCGTCAGCGTGATTTGGGCGATACCCTCGCTGATGCCCACCACCACACCTTCGGGTGTCACGGTGGCCACCTGTTCGTTGTCGCTGCTCCACACAAAGGTATATGGGGCATAGTCGGGATAGCGTACGGGATTCAGTTGCAAGGAGGTGCCCACGCCCAGCATCACCTGTTCGACGAGCGTGACGGAGAGGAGCGAGTTGGCATCAAAGACATCAAAGGTCACCACGCCGTTGCTCTCCTCGATGTTGTCCAGTCCCAGCGGGGTAATCTTGCCCGACCACGAGCGCAAGTTAGCCGGCGTGGTCAGGTTGTCGAGTCGGTGTACCATCCTTGTACCTGGGAAGGGGTCACTGGCGGTGCCGTAGTAATAACCACCGCTCATATAAGGCCCACCAGCACGCACCAGTTCGTAGTAAGGATGGTCTGGATTGTCGTTCACGGTGTTATAAGTCCACACCTGGTTGTTGGTACTATCGACGCGGAAGACAAGCATACCATGGCCCGGCAGCTCGGAGTCCCATTTCTCATGCTGGCGGTTCTCAAGGATAAAGTATTCCTTCTTCACCTGCGAATTGATGCGGTATCCAGCGTTGCTTTGGCCGATGTTTTCCAAGCTGAAGCTGCCTGGCTCTTCGATGAGCTGCGGCGTGGCAAAGCCAAGGGCATAGCGCTCAAAGAGTGAATAGGCGCAGGGGGTACGGCCGTAGTTATAGTCGGCGCCATTGGCCATCACCGACCATTCGCCGGGATCGATGCACATGCCAGGATATTCATTGTCGGTATCGTAGAAATCGGGCAAGCCCAACACATGGCTGAACTCGTGGCACATCGTGCCGATGCCCTCCAGGATGCTCCAGTCGTAGCTCTCGTAGCCAAAGAGCTCGGTGCTACAGGCATAGCGGCCCAGCAGCACGCCGTCTTTGCGAGTACGCATATAGCCCAGGTCCGACTGGTGCGGCCACAGCAGGCGGGGGTCGTTGCCCTGTATATAGGCAGCGTTGCCAGCGAAGATGAAGTAGATCATGTCCACCACGCCATCGTTGTTAACATCGTAGTCTTTGAAGTTCACCTGCGAGTCGGCAGCGGTGCAGGCATCAACGAACAGTTGACCGCCGCCCGTGAAGTCCTTGCCACCAGGGAAGTATTGGCTGCGATTGATTTGCACAGGACCCACCACATCGAAGGTGGGGTCGAAGATGCCGTTGCTGTTGTCATAGAAATAGTCGCGCATGCTACCTGTGCACTGCAGTGTCTTGCTACCCAGCCAATAGGGCAGTGTGGGGTTGGTGCGCTCCTCGCCGGTGTAGTTCGGCTGGTTAATCATCTGCTGCATGATGTCGGCATAGTCGTCGTACTGGAACTGGCAGTCGTTATATTCCACCAGCAGCACCAAGCCCTTGAAGGCCGAATAGTCGTAGCGCTGGGCACGGCTGGCCTCGGCAGCCCTGCGGCGGCTTTCGGCATTCTGCTGCTTCAGCTGCTTCATCTGTGCGCTCATCTGGGGCTTCAGCTGTCCCGTCTGCTGCAGGAAGGCCAGTTCCTGGGCCGAGCGCTGGGCGGCATCGTGGGCCACCAGCGTGGTGGGTATCAGCTGTCCGTCGCTGTCGAGCTGGGCATAGACGTAAGCACCGTTGGCATCCTTCACCAAGGCAAAACCGTCGGCAGTGGTGTTATAGTGCAGATACTCATCACCCACCAAGCGCAGACTCAGGCGGGTGCCGTCGGGCTGATTCACGCTTACCGTGCCGCGAAGGGCGGGGCGTGCCCATGCCGATGCCACACCAAGCAGCACCGACAACATCAAGATCATTGTTTTCTTCATTATCCTTGTTATTTTTCAATTTCAGCGTGCAAATATACGCATTTTATACGAACTGACCAAACAACACGCTCGATTTCTTGGTCAGCGCATTCTAAAGTCTATAGTCTATCGTCTACAGTCAAAAAACTAAAGTCTATAGTCTACAGTCGAAAATCTAAAGTCTATAGTCTACAGTCGAAAATCTAAAGTCTATAGTCTACAGTCAAAATTCTAAAGTCTATAGTCTACAGTCAAAAATCTACAGTCAAAAAAGTAGAGACTCCAGCTCGTCCAAAGTGTTTGCCACCTGGATGTAGCTTCGCCATTGCTTGCGGGTGACGCCGCGCTGGTGCAGGTCGTCGAGACAAGCGATGAGCGAGTCCCAGAATCCTTTGATGTTATAAAGGATGATAGGCTTGTCGTGATAGCCCAGTGTGGCAGCCGAGGTCACGGTGAACAGCTCGTCGAGCGTGCCGATACCACCGGGCAATACGATGAAGGCATCGCTCTGCGCCATCATCAGCGACTTGCGGTCGCTAAGGTCTTCGGTGGGGATGTGCACGTCGAGCCAGGGACTGAGGCGTCCCATCTCCTCAATCACGCGAGGCACCACCCCAATTACCATTCCGCCGGCCTCCTTGGCCGCCTTACTCACCGAGTGCATCAACCCAGCGTCATGACCGCCAAACACGATGGAATGGCCGTTTTTTGCGGCCCACACGCCCAGCTCACGGGCTTTTTCAAAAAAGTCAGGGTCAATCTGCTGATTGGCCGAACAGAATACACAGAGTTTCATTTTATTGGTTATTCCTCATTGAGTTTTTTACGTTTCGCTAATAGGTTGCAAAGGTACAAATAAAACCAGATAATCTGATGAGACCATCTGGAATTTAGGAATAATTTGCAATCATTGGTGTCTTGGTAAAATGAGCCTTTCATTTGTTTAAACCGCGACGCGGTCTATATAAACCGTGACGCAGTTTTTATAGACTACGACATAGTTTATAAAAACCACGACGTGATTTGAAGAATGTCTGCATGTCTAGAGCATAAGTCCTGGTGCAGGCCGTTTTTCCCTTGACACCAATAATTTGCAATACATAGCCAGAGGGCTGCGCATTTGCAGGGTGATATTTTTGATTTTTTATCGCTTATGAAAAGAATTGTATTTCTTTTGTGCTTACTTCTTCGAAAAATTCGTACCTTTGCAAGCAAATTGTACAATTAATTACATCATGAACAACATTTTGAAACGGTGGCTGCCCGATGTGGTGGCCGTGGTATTGTTTGCCGCACTAGCATTTGCCTATTTCTACCCCGCCGACACCGAGGGGCGCATCCTCTATCAGCACGACACCTCGGCCGGAGCCGGCGCCGGACAGGAAGGGCTGGAGTATATGAAAACCCACGACGGTGAGCGCACCCGCTGGACCAACAGCCTCTTTGGGGGCATGCCCACCTACCAGTTGGCCCCATCGTACAACAGCACCCAGGCGCTCTCGGTGGCCGAGAAAGCCTACCACCTGTGGCTGCCCGACAACGTGTGGTTCCTCTTCGCCTATCTGCTGGGCTTCTACATCCTGCTGCGCGCCTTCAACTTCAAGCAGTATTTGGCAGCGTTGGGCAGCATCATGTGGGCCTTCAGCACCTATTTTCTCATCATCATAGCCGCCGGACACCTGTGGAAAGTGATGGCGCTGGCCTACCTGCCCCCGCTCATCGGTGGCATCGTGCTTGCCTATCGCGGCAAGCTGTTGCCTGGACTGGCCGTGACGGCCATCTTCACCGCACTGGAGATTCACGCCAACCACATGCAGATGACCTACTACTACCTGTTCCTCATGCTCTTCATGGTAGTGGCATGGGCAGTGGAGGCCGCTCGCAATAAGCAATGGATGCGCTGGCTGAAGGCCACGGGCGTGTGCCTGCTGGGCGGACTATTGGGCGTGCTGGTGAACCTGTCGAACATCTACCACACGTGGGAGTACTCGCAACATACCATGCGCGGCGGCACCGAACTGAACCAGGGTGACGGTCAGGCTGGGACCAGCGGCGGACTGGACCGCGACTACATCACGCAGTGGAGCTATGGCATCGGCGAAACGTGGACACTGCTCATCCCCAATGCCAACGGCGGCTCGCACAATGAGCAGCTGCGCGATAACAAGGCGGCGATGGAAGCCAGCGACCCACAGCTGCGCGACTTCTGCGGACAGTGGTATCCCTACTTCGGACAGCAGCCCTTCACGGCGGGTCCCGTCTATGTGGGCGCCTTCGTGCTCGCCCTCTTCGTGCTGGGACTCTTCGTGGTAAAAGGGCCGATGAAATGGGCACTTTTGGCGGCTACCATCTTCAGCATCCTGTTGTCGTGGGGCAAGAATTTCATGCCGCTCACCGACTTCTTCATCGACCATGTGCCGATGTATGCCAAGTTCCGCACGCCCAGCAGCATCCTCGTCATCGCCGAGTTTACCATACCGTTGTTGGCCATGCTCACGCTGAAGAAAATCATCGACGAACCGGAACTGCTGGCCAAGAAGATGAAATATGTTTGGGCATCGCTGGGACTCACCGCTGGCTTCTGCCTGCTCTTCGCCCTGCTGCCCACGACATTCTTCGACTTCGTGAGCGATGGCGACACGCAGCGCCTGTCGCGCTATGTAGACCCGCAGAGCATGAGCATGGTGACCGACAACCTGGCAAAGATGCGTGTGCCTGTGTTCACACAAGACTGCTGGCGCTCGTTCATTATTATCATCATCGGCTTCGCCCTGCTGTTGCTCTACAAGGCCAAGAAGCTGAAGGCCATGCCGATGGTGGGGCTGATGGCGGTGCTCTGCCTGGTTGACCTGTGGATGGTGAACAAACGCTACCTGAACGACTCGATGTTCGTGGATGCTGGCATCAAGCAGACCTCGCACGCCATGAAGCCCGTGAACAAGTTCATTCTGCAAGACAAAGACCCGAACTTCCGCGTGCTGAACTTTGCCGGCGACACGTTCAACGAGAACGAGACCAGCTTCTACCACAAGTCGGTGGGTGGCTACCACGCTGCCAAGCTGGGCCGCTACAACGAGCTGATTTCGGCATATATCGCACCGGAGATGCAAAGTGCCATCGGCGCCATCCAGCAGGCACAGGGCGTGATGGACAGCATAGAGGGTGGAGCCTCGGTCTATCCGGTTATCAACATGCTCAACACAAAGTACTTCATCGTGAGTGACGACATGGCACTGCCCAACCCCTTCGCACAGGGCAACGCCTGGTTTGTGGATAGACTACAGTATGTGGCCGACGCTAACGAGGAGCTGGCAGGACTACGGCAAGTGGACCTGCGGCACGAAGCTGTGGCCGACCGCAAGTTTGAGTCCGTGCTGGGACAGCCGGCAGCAGCCGACTCCACTGCCAGCGTGCATCTCGACAGTTATGAACCCAACCAGCTGAAATACACCGTCGACAGTCAGACGGGCGGCGTGCTCGTCTTCTCGGAAATCTACTATCCCGGTTGGACGGCCACCGTTGACGGACAGACGGCCGAGCTGGGACGCGTGAACTATGTACTTCGCGCCATGCACATCGCGCCGGGTAAACACCAGGTGGAACTGAGCTTCTTCCCGCAGACGGTGAAGAACACCGAGACCGTCGCCTATGTGGCACTCATCGTCATGGCACTGCTACTACTTGCCGCCATCGGTTTTGGACTAAAGAAAAGAAAGACTATAGAAGGTTGACTTTAGACTATAGACTGTAGACTATAGAGAAAAAACTATAGATAAAAGACTGTAGACTATAGAGAAAAAACTATAGATAAAAGACTGTAGACTTTAGACATTACTAATAAGCAATATTAATATGGATGCTATTGAACTGAAGAATGCCATTGCTGATTGTGCCAAGCGTGTGAGGAGGCAGCTGACGCCAGGCTTTGAGGAAAAGGTGTATCAGAACGCTATGGTCATTGAACTGAAGGACAGCGGCTTGAACGTAGAAACTGAAGTACCCATAAAAGTGTATTATAAAGACCATGTGGTGGGCGATTACCGCGCCGACCTTATCGTGGAAAAGAAGATGATTGTAGAGTTGAAAGCAGTCAGCGCTATCTTGCCCATCCATGAAGTACAGCTGGTGAACTACCTCACTGCAACCGGCATTGACAGCGGCATGCTCATCAATTTCGGCTCCGACATCATAGAAATCCGCTACAGAACACGACTATACAAAATCAAACCATAAACAGTCTAAAGTCTATAGTCTAAAGTCAATAATCTACAGTCTACAGTCCATCATCTAAAGTCAATCATCTACAGTCTAAAGTCAAACCTACAGTCAAATGAATGAGTCGAGAGTCCTGCACGAGATAACTCCGCTGGCCGACAACGACTTCATGTATGTTGCCGACCGTCATAAAAAGGAGTTCACCTACCCCATCCACTGCCACGAAATCTTCGAATTGAACTTCGTCGAGAACGCTGCGGGTTGTCGCCGCACGGTCGGAGACTCAAGCGAGGTGATTGGCACAGTGGACCTTGTGCTCATCACCAGTCCACAGCTGGAACATGTGTGGGAGCAGCACGAATGCAGGAGCGACGACATCCACGAGGTGACCGTCCAGTTCTATGTCGACTTCCTCGGCAGCGGGCACAGCATCTATCAGACCAAGCCCTTCCGTTCCATCTACGACATGTTTGTGCGTGCGCAGAAAGGGCTGGCGTTCCCATTGCCCGCCATCATGCAGGTCTACCACCGGCTGATGCGGCTGAGCACCATCCAGGAAGGCTTCTATGCCGTGCAGGAGCTGATGACCATCCTCTACGAGTTGTCGAAGCAGGATGGCGCTCGCGAGCTGTCGTCGACGGCCTTTGCCAAGGTGGAGGCGCAGAGCGACTCGCGCCGCGTACTGAAGGTGAAGAACTATATCGAGGACCACTACCGCGACGAGCTGCGGTTGGCACAGCTGAGTCAGATGGTGGGCATGACCGACTCGGCCTTCAGCCGCTTCTTCAAGCAGCGCACGGGCAAGAACCTCAACGAATATATCGTCGATGTGCGTCTGGGCCATGCCGCCCGTCTGCTGGTCGATACCACCCACACCGTGTCGGAAATCTGCTACCAAACCGGCTTCAACACCGTATGTAACTTCAATCGCCTGTTCAAGAAACGCAAAGGCTGCAACCCCACCGATTTCCGCAGCAAATACCGGAAGACAAAGATTATCGTCTGACCAATCATTGCCCTATCTCAGTTTTTAAGTCTTCCTAAATAGATTTGACAGCAAGATTTTTGCACTCTCATCTTTTTTGTGTACCTTTGCAGCCGTTTTAGAACAAGGTATTAGAAATATTAATATGCAAGACATCAGGAACATTGCTATCATAGCACACGTAGACCACGGTAAGACCACGCTCGTCGACAAGATGATGCTGGCAGGCAACCTCTTCCGCGAGGGACAGAACCTGAGCAGCCAAGTGCTCGATGCCAACGACTTGGAGCGCGAGCGCGGCATCACCATCCTCTCGAAGAACGTCAGCATCAACTGGAAAGGCACCAAAATCAACATCATCGACACACCGGGACACAGCGACTTTGGCGGCGAAGTGGAGCGCGTGCTCAACATGGCCGACGGCTGTCTGCTGCTCGTCGATGCTTTCGAGGGTCCCATGCCGCAGACCCGTTTCGTGCTGCAAAAGGCTTTGCAGATTGGCCTAAAGCCCATCGTGGTGGTGAACAAGGTGGACAAGCCCAACTGTCGACCGGAAGAGGTCTACGAGATGGTCTTTGATTTGATGTTCGCACTGAATGCCACCGAGGACCAGTTGGACTTCCCCGTCGTCTACGGTTCGGCCAAGAATGGCTGGATGGGCGAAGACTGGCAGAAGCCTACAGATAACATTACCTATCTGCTCGATAAGATTGTGGAGGTGATTCCCGCCCCGAAGCAGATTGAAGGCACGCCGCAGATGCTCATCACCAGCCTCGACTACAGTAGCTACACAGGCCGCATCGCCGTGGGCCGCGTGCATCGTGGCATCCTGCGCGACGGCATGCAAATCACCATCGCCCACCGCGACGGCACGATGGAGAAGACAAAGATAAAAGAGCTGCACACCTTCGACGGCATGGGCCACCACCGCACCGACACCATCGACTGCGGCGACATCTGCGCCGTCATCGGACTGGAGAAGTTTGAGATTGGCGACACCATCTGCGACCTGGAGAATCCCGAACCGCTGCCGCCCATCGCTATCGACGAGCCAACCATGTCGATGCTCTTCACCATCAACGACTCGCCCTTCTTTGGCCGCGAGGGAAAGTTCGTCACCAGCCGCCACATCGCCGACCGTCTGGCTCGCGAACTGGAGAAGAACCTGGCCCTGCGCGTGGAGCCTTTCGAGGACAGCACCGACAAATGGATTGTCTCAGGCCGCGGCGTGCTGCACTTGAGCGTGCTCATCGAGACCATGCGCCGCGAGGGCTACGAGCTACAGGTGGGACAGCCGCAAGTGATTTATAAGTGGCAGCCCATAGGTTCCGGACAATCCGAATTTTCCGGAATCTCCGGAGAATCCGACAAAGTGAAGTGCGAGCCTATCGAAGAACTCACCATCAACGTGCCCGACGAGTTCGCCTCGAAGATGATTGACATGGTGACGCGCCGCAAGGGCGAGATGACCTCGATGGAGAGCCAGGGCGAGCGAACCAACATTGAATTTGAGATTCCTTCGCGCGGCATCATCGGCTTGCGCACCAACGTGCTCACCGCCAGCCAGGGCGAGGCCATCATGGCCCACCGCTACAAGGAATACCAGCCCTACAAGGGCGACATCGAGCGCCGCGTCAATGGCTCGATGATTGCCTTGGAGACCGGCACCGCCTACGCCTACGCCATCGACAAGCTGCAGGATCGCGGCAAGTTCTTCATCGACCCCGGCGAGGAGGTATACTACGGCCAGGTAGTGGGCGAGCACGTGCACGACAACGACCTCGTCATCAACGTGTGCAAGGCTAAGCAGCTCACCAACGTGCGTGCCAGCGGCTCCGACGAGAAGGCGCGCGTCATCCCCAAGGTACTCATGAGCCTCGAAGAATGTCTGGAATATATCAAGGAGGACGAGCTGGTGGAGGTGACCCCCAAGTCGATGCGCATGCGCAAGACCATCCTCGACCACGACCAGCGCAAGAAGGCGAACAAGAACTAATATTCACTAGATTCAAGCCCTCAAGCATAAACCAGCACGGAGACCCTGAGCAACAGCGCTCGGAGTCTCCGTGTTTTTGATAGGATCCTTATCCAGGATATTGCGTCGTCACGGATTGGTGATAATCCAACCCATGTCATCGTCGTCATCCCAGAGGCTGTTCACATAGCGGCCACGGCCGATGGCATCATCGCCGGCTGTGCCCACGCCCAGTCCAGGCAGAGTGGTGTCGGTTGGCGACACAGCGTCCAGTAGATTCTCGTTTTCCACCCATTCGCTCGTGGCGGAAGGTGCTGAATATGTCTTCTTCATAATGATTCCGTTCTTTTTGATGATTCGTTATTCTTTTATTCTACCTTATCGCACAACCATCTTCTTGCCGTTCTGGATGTAGAGACCCTTCTGAGCCTTCTTCACCTGTTGTCCAGCCATGTTGTAGATGGCGCCATTGGCATTGACATCCACTCCGTCGATGGTGCCGATGGCAGTGGCCACGCCGTCGATATTGATGGACAGACGAGTCTCGTCGGCACCACCGGTTGTCTTCTTAATGTAAGCACGATATGCGGGCACCTTGTTGCCGCCGTTGCTGCGCAGGAAGTCGCTCTCGCCCAGGATATAGTCGCCGTCGGCCACTTCGGTCAGCTGGTAGACACCGGCAAACTCATAGCCAGCGCCCGTGCTGGTAACAGTATTGCCTACCACGATGTGGCGGTTGGGCAGGGTGACGGTGAGCTGTCCGAAGTTATAGGGCGAGTACACAAGATAAGGCACATTGGCCTCGATGGCGGTGCCAGCATTTTCGAAGTTCAGTTCTGAGCCCGTCATGCCTTTGTAGGAGTAAAGTGCCAAATCACTGAGTTGGGCACCGGAAGCTAAGAATGCTGCGAGAACAGACGCGGGCAGTGCCGACACAAGTTCGCTGACGCTGACGCTGAAGGGCACCACGATGCTGTTCCATCCGTTGTAGAGAGTCTTCGTCATGGTGACATTAGCATCGTCGATATCCTCGCTGAACGAGGTGCCGAGTTCCTCGGTCATGGTCACGTTAATGGCCGAGCCGTAATAGTAGAGGTGGAAGTTATCCCAAATCACCCAGTCCATATTGGTCTCGCACTTGAAGCCAATCTTCAGGTCGCCAGCCTCCTTGATGAGCGTCTCCACCTTGTTGGTGTAGAAGGGTTCCCCAGTAAGCGGGTTGGTCTTTTGGAACCAATAGTAGGCACCCGTCATGCCATTGGGCTGGTAGACAGTCTTGCCGTCGAGCGTATAGCTCAGGTCGTAGTTCCAGTCGCCCAAGGCGGTGACACCATCGTAGTAGTACGACTCTTCGCTATACTCGTCGCGGATGCCCTTGATGGGCTGATTGACGATTCCACAGTAGAGGTTGGTCTTGTCGGTGTCAGAACCGTCATGACGTGCAAAGCCCTGCAGCGTCACCTCGTAGGTACCCTTGGGCAGGTCGGTGACCGTCTGGCTCAAGTTAAATGCCCTCCGGTAAGCCTCAAAGTTGTGGGTTGCGGTGCGCAACTCGGTGATGCTTCCGCTCTCAAGCGTCCAGCCAATGGGATTGTCGCTGCTTCCATAATAGAAGTGTGGGTTCACAAGGAGGGCGGTGAGGTCGAGAGCTTGGTTGGCCTTAACGGTGACGCTCTTCACGAAGGTCTTTGCGGCAGCCAGAATGTTGGCCGTTTCGGCTGTGATGGCGGCGGCAGTGAGGGCAGCCTCCACATTTGCGTCAGCTGCGTTCAAGGCAGTCTCGAATGCTCCCTTTGCATTACTTGGGTCGTTGTAGGTGTCCTGGTCAGGCAGTGTCTGCAAAGCTGTCCTTTGTGTCTTGTAGAGGGCGTAAGGCTCCACCATGGCCCTGGCCACGTCGATGAGCCCGTTCACCTCGTCAATGGCGGCCAAGAATTCAGCTGCGGTGTCGAGCGAGGTGTAGGTGTAGTTCTGATACTTGGCAACTATATCGCCGAGTGCATCCTTCATGCCGCTGGGGATGTCGAGCGTGTTGGCGAGCGACTGAGCGTTGGCAACTGCTGTGGCCAGCTGATCGGCCAGCGGTATGCGCTCATCGGCCAGCTCGGCAAACTTCACATTCTTGTACGACAGCCAGCTGCTGCCGCTTTCGACTGCCACCACAATCTTCACGGTCAGCTTACCATTGGCATCGGTTTTGCCCGAAGCATTGAACACATCGGCATAGAGGCGTGAAGTACCTATCTGGGTGGCCTTGGTGAAGTCGACGACATTGCCCTCGCCCACCTGCATCGTCACTCCATTGGTGGCAAACGTTTTGTTGTTGGTGGCGCGGAGGCGTGCCCAGATGTCAACCTCATACAGCTGGTTGGGCTTCAGGCCTGTCATCTCGCCCTGAATGGTGGCAGCGCCAATCTGGTCGTTGTCGCCCACCCAGTACTCAAAGAACGGTGTCCTGAAGTTCGAGCCGTCGTTGTTTCCTTCTGTCGACCAAGTGTTCATATAGGGCTTTCCTGCCGTAAGGGCTGGCGTGCCGTCAAACGTCCAAGCCGAGAGCAGCAAAGCGGGCATGTTGCCATCGACGCGTGAGCCGAAATTGAGCGCACTGGCCTCCTCGGTGGTCAGCGTTCTTGCATCATATTTTGCCTTGGGAGCGGTATAGTTGGCATTGTAGGCATCGGCCGTATAGAAATTGGTGTTGGCCAATTCAGCTTCAATCCGAGTGAAATAATCGTTTGCACTGGCATAGGCCGCAATAGATTTCTCGACGGCAGAAACAGCTTCAAGCAGTGCAGAAGTAGCGGCTTCAAGAGCATCGGCATCATTCTTATCAACGTTGCTGTTGGCAGTAATAGCTTGTTGCAGGGCTTCCATCAACGAGGTCTGCATCGGGTCGGTCTTTTTGGCAGTATTCTGTGCATTCTCAAGCGCAGCCTCATAAGCAGAAATCAGTCCAGATAAATCAAGGTTCTTCGTGTAGATGAGCGACTTGATTTGAATGGCGTGCCACTCCGTCTTTCCAGATGTGGCGATGTTGTAGCTGAGTGTGAGTTGCCCGTCATCGCCCACCTCAATGCCACTCAGCGTGTAGATGCCGGGGCCATCAGCAGTAGGATAGCCGGGACCGCGACGGGCGTTGATCCACGTCTTTAAATCATAAACACCTTCGGCCATCACGAAGCCTACGTCGCCAGCATCGTTTTGCAGGTTTGCGTTGTTGTTCCATTCGTTCTGTGAATAAGCATAGACAACAGCCTCGTAGGTTCCCTTGCCAAGGCCCGTAACGGTCTGGTAAATCTGTTTCCCCTCCTGAGAGTTGCCATATCTTGCAGCCATCTGGGTATTCCTACCGTCGTCGGTCGTAACACCATTTCCCTGCATGCCGTCGGTGGCATTAATCCAATTGGTGTTAGCTTGCACGCCCACCTTACTTGTAACATTCTCGAAATAGGTGTTCTTCAGAATCTTCACATTGTCGACGAAGAGGTGAGGCATGTTGGCATTCCCTGTAGGACCAACGTAACCCATTGAAATCTTACCTGCCGTCTCCTCAGTGAGATTGAAAGTAACGGCAACCGTTGACCACTGGCCGATGGCGAAAGTCTTGCTTGGTGCAAAATAGGTGGCGCCACCATCAGCAACAAAACCAAAGAGATTGGTGGTGATAAACTTGCCGCTGCCGTTGTTGGTTGTGGCATTGTAGACAACATACCTAATGGTGTAGCTTCCAGGTTTCAGCGTGACACTCTGAGTGTACTGCACGCTTCCACCCCACACAGCGCAAAGACCAGCGGCATTGCCGGCATTGCCTTCAGGGCCAGTTTCAGGAGCTGGCGTTCCCACACCTGCAAGCCAGGGAGTGCTACCATAAGCAAAGATTGCACCTGCAAGTTTGCTATTCTCATAGCCTTTGTCATCGGTATCACCGACACTCTCATTAGTCCATCCTTCGATGGCCTGGGCACCATAAAAGGTAGTGCCATTGCCTTCCATGTCCTTTCCATAAGTACAGACATTGTTGTCGATAGGCGTTCCCGATGAAAAATCGGCATTCGTCAGGTAGGTGCTTGTCACATCCTCCTGCGCCTGCACGCCGACACTGGCAAGCAGTGCACATGCAGCAAAGAAAATCTTTAGTTTGTTCATAAATAAATATATTAGTTAGTAATAAATGATGTAAATTCATACCATTTGACACCTTCGAGGCGACAGGAAATATGGTTTTGCAAAGTTACGAATTATTTTAGAAATGGCAAAAGAAACAACAGAAAAAACTCAAAAAAAAGAAGTACACACTGTACATCGGCAATGTACACTTTAAAACTCAATGCGACTTCTTTTTCAACGCACTGGTCGGATGGAGAAGCCGTAAGCTCTGCTGGCCGACCAGTCTGCTGCGTAGCCTCGGAAGTTGATGTTGTAGGCCGACGAGGGCATGTCGCGATTGAGCGTTCCCGTCCAGTAGTATCCGCTGGTGCCCTTTTCCTTGCGCTCCGTGCTGTCCTGATAGCCTGCCGAAGGGAGGAAGATGCTGTTGCCGTTGGTGCCTGTCACTCGGTAGCCCGGCACGCCCTCCAGCTCCTCGGCCGTCCAGGTGCAGAGCGTTTTCAGCTCCTCCACCTCGGCACGGGTAGGCAGTCGCCAGTGACTGCCCCATAACAGGTAGGCCGCGTCGTAGCTGGTGCCACAGATGTTGGTGCCTATATACTGGTATTGTCCTTGGGTATAGTAGGCATAGTTGTCCTCGGAATAGTTTGTTTTCGGGCTGGTCTCGCCCCATGAGTATAGGCTGCCATAGTCGTGAGGCGCGCTGCCACCCAGGTTACACGTGGCCCACTTCACCGACAGCCCCAGGTCGACCGCCTGATGACGGTCTTCTCTGAAGGTAATCCACCGTAGGTCGGCCTTGGCAAACGACTGCTCGCCACCTTTCTTGGGGTGGATGACCATCGCGCCATCCGTGAAGTCGATGAAGTCTATCTCGTCGGAACAGAACAGCTGCCGCGTTCCGTCCGTCTTGGATTGGACGGACAGAACGAAGCAGCTCTCTTGTGCGATGGCACTGATGCAGCAAGTCGTCAATAACGCAAGTATCAGACGGCGCATGTTTCTTTATCTTCTACGGGAATAAACCGTTCCGCCATCAGCATACTCGTCGCTGGAAATATCCACACCAGTGTCAGTGCCAGACGCCGAAGCGGTGGAGCAGCGCGTACGGTTCTTATAAACGTACTTGTAGTTCTGCTGGTGAATCAACTCGAACATCTGGTCACCCTTCTGCGAGGAAGAGAAGAGGAAGTCAACCATCATTATGCCAAAACGCCCGGTGTGATTCGTGAAGGTAGAGGAACCTAAAACGGCAGTGTTGACACTATTAGCCAAAGAACTCACATTGCTTGTACCACTGGCAATATTCGTATTGTTCACAAAAGTATAACCCGCATTTGTCTCGTTGGCTGCGATATGGTCATTGAGCATGGTCGTAAGATTGTCCAGTTTAGTTGACGAACTACTTGTACTATATTCATCCTGATAGCGCAGGGTGCCGTTAGCTGTATTGCTGCCAATACCAGTCATAATGCTCTTATCACTGAACGAACTACCCCAGCCCACCTTGCCACAACCCAGGTCTGTTGTGCCGTCACCATCAGTATAGTTGTCACGGAAGATGACAACCATCTTACCGCGACAAGGATTCAAGTTGCCTTTCCAGCCATACGAAGCAATGTAATCGGAAAAACCATTTACGCAGTTCCAAACACGAGTAGCCCATATTGTGGAATGAGAGGCCGATCCAATCAAACTGGTATATTCCTCATGAATGAGAATGAACACTGTTTCTGTCGGATTGGCAATAAGGAAATCCTTAATCGCAGTAAGTGCAGCGGATAGTGTAACATTCGTATTTCCATTGCTGTGATAAATATTTAGATTTGAATCATCGTAGCCTGGACGCAAATCAAATGCACGACAGCCCATTGCCAACTGGTCGGATATCGTATAAGCTTGACACTTATATGCATTTCCCGACAACGAACTCGTTGCTGCATCATGCGTTCCTGGCAGGCTCAGATGGTTGAACTTGATGTTTCCCGGAATCATGGCCATCCAGTTTTGGGTGCGTGCAGATGCCTTGGTGCCGAAGTTATATTTCTTGTAATAGGGCTTGCAGAGCGTGCCACCGGTGATGCCCGACTGCGAGGTGATATAGGTATTATCGTCAGTAGTGGCGGTACCCACCGAATTACTGGATGACTTCGTGTAGTACTTGCCGTCGGAGCAGCGAACCGTGATAGTGAAGCCAGCCGTTTGCTGAACGGGTAGGACAAAGAAACGGACGGTGGGTTGTGTTTCGTTAATCTCTGAGACGCGCACCACCTCACTTTGCAGACTGTTGCTATAGCCGGCACCGTCGTTGCCGCTGATGGTAGCAGCCTTCGAAGCGACATTGAACTTCATGCTTCCTGCCAGGCTAACCTGTGAGTTGGCATAAAGAGCGACCGATTCCACCTCACCGCCGTCGAATGTGGACAGGTCCACATCGATGATTGAGCAGACGTGTCCAAACTCAAAGCTGGCGTTGGCGCCGCCTCCCGTCGTGGTGGCCTGGGCAACCATATACGGCCCCATGACGCCACTGTTGTCTACGTTTTCGGAATACTTTTGCTCGGTGTAGATCATCGTGGAAACGGTGGTGCCGTTCCAGCCAAGCACGGCGTCGGCGGGATAGAAGGCATAGAAGATGCCATCCGTACCCGTTCCATCGGTAAGGAAGGAGGAACCGGTCTTGCTTTCAAACGAACAGGAGGTGCCGTCAATGGAGCCATCCTTAGGCTGGTAGGTGTACATCAATGTTCCGTCGCTGATGCTGATCTTGTCGGTGGTTGACCACTCTGTCAACGCTCCGTCCTCTGTTGTAGCACGGGTTGTCAAGGCTCCATCGAGGTTCTCCTCGCCAAGCATTTCCAGCTGGTCGCCCATGCTGCTGCTGAACGCGATTTCTTCACCCGCCGGCACAATGTTCTGTTCCACCATGCTGTCATCGTCGCTGCTGCATGCTGCCAGCAGGAAGCCGACGGCCATCATTGTCGTATATAGAATATTCTTCTTCATAATCATTTGCCTTTTTTTCGGTTTAATACTCATCATCATCCCAATTGCTCCGTCGGGACATACTTTCCTCGCCCTCGTTTTTCAAGGAACTGGAGTTATACGAACCCTTGGCAGAGCCTAATATAAAGGTGGAAGGCCTAATCTCAGTCAGTATGACGACTGGTGAACTATATTTTTTCTTCATTGTTTTTTCATTTATTGTTAAACAGAAATTACCACATATTAATTACTGGACAACGGTCTTACGTCCGTTCACGATGTAGAGTCCCTTTTCGGGCTTAGCCACGCGGCGGCCCTGCAAGTCGTAATAATGTTGAACGTTGGACGTTGGATGTTGAACGTTCTCTATGCCGTCCGTCTCGTCGAAGACGACGTGGATGGCCCTCACGGCGCTGGCCTGCTTTTTGATGTAGGCACGGAAGGGGTTCACCGTAGGCTTGGTGGTGCCCACTAGATAGAAGGCCACGCCCTCGCCACTGGTGTGGTTCTGCAGCACGTAGCTGCGCTCTGGGGCTGTCAGCGCCGTATAAGTACCTACAAGCTCTCCGCTGGTAAACGTTGCACCGCTGGCCACCACAGGCACAGTGACATTGCTACCGCTGTAGTTGCCAGCAGCCGTAACAAGCACAGGGCTGTTGGCGGCAATCGACGAAGCCTCCGTAGCATAGATGTTCCCGTCAATCAAGTTGATTCCTTGGTCGAGCGTATATGCCTTGCCGCCACTTGGCACGTTGGCGGCGAATGGAACCATCAGCGTGGCAAACTTTCCGTCTGCCAGCTCGCCAGTTCCCAATGTGTACTTGGCAGCCGTAGCTGTGAATTCCGTCGGGTTGACAAACGGATGTCCCTTCTCCAACTGGAGGCTGGCGCATGTGGTGCCTACCACCTCGTTCTTGGCTGCCGAGGTCTGATCATCTTCTTTGACAAAGACCAGTCCGTTGGGGTTTGTGAAGGTGACAGCAGAAGAGCCGGAAGTGAACGTGGCACCCTTTATATCAATCACAGGCACCTCATCCGTCACCTCCAAGGATGGAGCCGTAGCAAACGTACCAATATACTTATGGATGCCGTCCTTCACGAAATCTGCGTTTTGGCCGATATATAGAAGGTGCATCTCACCGCAGTCGGCTTCGCGGCCACTATTCACATTCGAGAGTGCAATGCTGATGGTTTTGTTTTCATCGGCTGAGGTGGTGGCAAAATAGATGTCGTTGTATGCCCAACCATTGCCAATATTGGCACTGCCAGTTTGGATTCCACGAGTCGTGGTGCTCTCGTCACCAATAGTGATGGTGGCGTAAGAGGCATCATAAACTGGCCGCACAACTGTACGAAGCAGATAAGCACCAACTTCAGGAATGGCTACCGCTTGTGATCGGGCGGCACCATCCTCATGGTTCTGAGTGAAATAAGTGCGAGAGCTACCATCGTAGTAGGTGCCAGTGCCATCCGTTCGTCCGCTGCCTAGCCAAGCATCATTGCTTGTACATTCCCAACCGTTAATAATACCCTCTGTCACATCCACGGGATGTGTAATGGAGGCATTCACCCACTGGTAGTTGGCGTAATTGTTTTTCATATAATCAACAGCTGCACTCAATGTAGCCACATCCGTTGACTCTGTATAAGTCAGATAGGTGTTGTACTGCGTGGTATAGCCAGTGGCATCGTCGGCGGCAGATATGTCGCTATAAGGAGCGTGTGATGTCATTGCAGCCTTAAACACGGACCAATAGTTTTCGCTATAAAGAGACAGTGAGATAGAGTTGGTGGTATAACAGCACCATCTTCCATTATCAACACTGGCACAACCATCAATCTTGATGCCGTAGGAGTAAGTACCAGGTGAGGAGATATAAACCCAAATGGTGTTTTCGTACTTGTTGTCTTGGAAGGCGGCCTTTGCGCCATCCTGACCATTGGGATAGTAATAGCCACCGTACTGTACACAGTTGTTGCCATAGTTTGTGGTATTGTTTTCCAAGTCCATGACAGACATGAGCGGTGTCGTTACGTCGCCGAAGAAAGCATAGAAGGGAGACACGTCGGCATTCTCCTGCTGGAGAGCAGACACCTCATCGTTGCCCGTCAGGCGACCGAAACCTTGAATAGTCAACTTATAGAGACCTGAAGTAGCTATCGCAACATCAGCAGAATAAGTTGTCAAGGTTGCTTGCCAGTTATAGAAAGGATTGTACGACTCTGTCGTAGTAGTGACACTGGCCGGTTCAATGACTGGGGTAAAGTTCCATCCGCTGACAGCACTCTCCAGCTCACTCGTTGTCGTAATGGATGATAGTCCTGCAGCCGTTGCCGCTGTAGCAGCCTGACAGTTCTTGTTGGCTGTCATCTGTGCCTTATGAGCCGTGCCGTTATGGGCAGTCCATGAATATGGTGTTTCACTTAAAGCCAAGTCACTACCACTTATCGTGAGATAGGAATCGGCATATACAGATTTGATGTTATATGTGCCACTGCCAGATGCAGTCAATGTCCAACTGTTATTATTGCTATTATCGGCATAGACTGCTGTTTTGTCGTCTGTAACATAGACATAAAGATTCGTGTCATAATACTGTAAGGTTGTTATTCCTTCAGCGTCCGTGGCCAGATTAAGAGGCAAGCCCCAAGGATTGACACATGCACGTGTGCCATAGCTTGAACCGCGACCTACATAAGAACCGTCCTGAGCCTGTAGATAATAAATTCCATCAAATAATGCGGGAGTCTTAAAAATGATATCCTGTGCGGCATTATAGGTGTTTCCTTCTGAATAGCCGAAGGCATCAGCAGGGATGGAAAGAATGTAATCGGTACCCGCCGTCACTGTGGGAACTATAAAGGTGAAGCCTTTATCTGTGGTGGCACCTTCATAATTGGTAATTGCCGTGCCATTAAAAGTAATACCGCTTATATTCTTGGCGAAGGTTGCTGTGGGGTCGTTGGTACTTGCATCTGCGTATGTGATGGTCACTGTCTCACCGCCCTGCACGTAGGCATGACTGGCTGTAGCAGAGCCTACATTATATTTGTAGCTGATAGAGAGCGTAGTGGCTGCATCGGACTTTAAATAAAGTTGGCCAGCCGAAAGAGAAATGTTTTTCGTCTCACCAGCAGTGAATGATACAGAAGTTCCCGTTGCCGAAGAAGCAAGCTGAGTTCCATTCTGCGTGTAAGTGATGGTTGCCGCAGCCGAAGAGCTAACTTCGTACTCATCATCAGTAGGAATAGCACCATAATTATACCACTTGCTCGTGGTCATCGGTGAAACCATTTCATCGGCAGCGAACGACAATTCTGGGTCAAGGAACTTTACTGTGAATTCGCGCCATGTTACCCAACCACAATTACTTTCACATTTTACACCGACACGTAAATTCCCATCGGTAACGGTTACAGTAACTGGTGAAGTAAGATAAGTATCGTCAACAAGAGCCCGCGTAGCATTATCAGCATTCTCTGTACCAATATTTCCCATTGTAGGCAAAGTTATGGTTTCATTATTTGCATACATATAGGCAGCTGTGTTATTATCTCCTCCATCCAAACGGTTGAAACCCTTGACCGTCACTTGGTACCGGCCATTAGGAAGACCTGTAAGGCTCTGGTAGTTGTCAAAGGTCTTATGCCATTGCCCAACAGAGGTGCAACCACCTGAGTAAAGTCCATCTGCGTTGGCGTTAAAAGAACCATTGTCGCTTACATCTGTACCCGAAAAAGGGTTACTAGGTGACCAATTGCGACGAAGCTTGGGATTCGTCATAAAGAAAGATGCATCCACTGGTGAACTTGGCGTGGCACTCTTCATATTATTGATTAAATCTTCCCGCGAGACAATCTGCCAATAACCTGCATCAGTAGAGGGAGGTGTTGTGGTGGTATTGTCTGCCACTGCACCTGAAACGAAAACGAGATAGTTATCTCCGTTCTTCATGGTGTATTTGCCAGCGCTGACTTCTGAGAAAGTCCAATTGGCAGCAGTACCATTGTCCATATACGCATTGTCGCCCAAATAATGATTAGCGCCGAAAGCCGCTGCGGTGGAGATGGTGTATACGCCATCAGCCCCAGCCAGCGTCAAGAGCATACCATCGTCGTCCATAGCTGCGTGTGTTCCCCACCAGCATCCTGATGTCAGGAACTTGTTGGCACCTACATTGTAGAGATAGAAGTCTCCTTGTTGAGGAGCGTTTCCTGTCCAGGTTTGTCCCCATGCTGTGGCAATTCCCACAAGCAGCATGGTACAAAGTGTTGTTAGTTTTCTTTTCATCGTAATGGTTGTTAGTTTTATTGAATTGTTTGTTTCTTTCCATGGTGGATGTAGAGACCCTTCCTTGTGGGCTGGCCCTTGACGGGGCGACCATCAAGCGTGTGCCAGGAAGCTTCACTTTCGGCACTTCTCCGATTGGAAAGGGGAGCGGTTATGCCTGTCGATTCCCCGTCGCCGATGTTGAGCACAAACTGGCGGGCGGCGTTGCCGTCGGCCAGGTGGAAATAGGCGCGGAAGGCATTCACCTTGAAATTGTCAACGCTGGGGTAATAGAGCGTGTTGCCATCGCCTATGTAGAGGTTGGATTTGTCGTCCTTGTCGAGGGCGACGGGCGTGTAGGTGCCCTGGAAGATGACGCTCTCGTCGGCACTTTGGACTGCGGCGGCAGGCGTGTTGGATATCGTCACGCCGCTGAAGACGGGATTCTCGATGTCGTTGCCGTTGGCCCATTTAATAATATATGGTACGCCCGCGCGAATGCCCTCTGTGGCGTTCTTGAAGTTCAGGTAGAGCGTGTTGCCGTCGAGGCCGGTGGCGTGGCCGTCGTCGCTGATGGTCCATTGCCCATCTACCATTGCCCATTTGTTATCTACGTCGAATTCCATGAGCGCAGCAGGTGCAAGCTGTTCCGCCACCTGCTCGGCGGTCATGCTGAATGGCAGACAGAGGGAGTTCCACGAATTGTTCTTGACGAGTGTGCGGCCAGAGAGTGTCACATTGGCGAGCACGCCTTGGGCATTGCTGATGGCAGTGGCGTTGTCGTCGGCGTCGTTGAGGGTAATGTCGGCAGCCACCACATCGCCCGACATTTGGTACTTGAAGGTGACAACCACGGGGTTGTGGTCGCCCAAGGCCTTCGTATTACCGTCGTGGTCTACGTAGTCGTAGGTGTAGTCCTGCTCTATGCGGAAGCTCTGCGGTTTCAGTTGCACGGTGTTGGCGGCCGTGGGGTTGATGTAGATGATTTTGTCCACAATCTCGTATTTCGAGTAATCCGTGGGGTCGCTTTTGTCGGTCAGGTCGCCCATGTTGGTGGTTGGATAGACGCCATAGCGATAGAACTCCACCCACACGTCGCTCATGGTGAAATCGCTGCTGAGGCGGTTGATGAAGTGTGTGATGATGTCCTCGCGGGTGTAGCGGCTGTTGGTGTCGCCGATGATGAGCTTTGCACGTGTTTTGTCGCTGGCGTTGATGGCGTCGCACAGCTGTTCCCACTGCGAGTGTCGCGATTCAGTGGCGTTGGTGTCGCCAGCATCCATGTGGAGCACGTAGACGTCGATGGTGGGGCCATTCTCGCCGTTGAGCTGCACGTCGTAATGACGGAAGCCTTTCTTCACGTATTGGTTGCCGTCGGTCTCAGCCAGCGAGTTCCACTGCGTCCAGCTCTCGTTCGATGCACTGACCGTACTCTTCTTCCAAATGAGGTTCAGACCGTCGGTGTCGAATCGAAAACCATTAAGGAGCATAGAGAGGGACAAGCCTGAGGCACTTAGTGTGGCGCGTTCCTTCCCCCAGCTATAATCGTTTTGTAATGAGTAGATGAGTGAGCCATGATAGTTGAAGTCTTCGCTACATCCTATGAAATCATAGCCCTTCGATGCCAGATATTGGCTAATTTTCTTGGTTCCCTCGCTACCAGGGCCATCGGGGTTTAGATCAATGCCTAATATGGAGTTTGGCAGTCCGTCTACGTTGAGTGCTACAGCCGTATAGGTGCCCTCCTCCACGCTGCGGTAGGGGGCTATGACGAGGGTGGCATCTTCGGCAGCAGTCTTGAAGTAGGTGCGGCCTGCGGGTAGGGTCATCTGTCGGGTGACGGCAGCCTCTGTCGCAGAAGCACAGGGCACCAGCCCGTTGGTGGTGTAAACCATGTCGGTGGTGTTGCCCACGAGCACATATTCCGTGCTGTAGTCGGTCTCATAGTAATACCACTGGCCTGGTACGAGCTTCGTCCCGTTGTTGGGCAAGCGAACAGCCAGGGCATCGAGGAAGAGCGAGGTGCAACGGAGCTGCACATCGTCGAGTTTGAAGAAGCCCTGCTTATCCTGATCCGTGGCGTTTGCTTCGTCCGTCCACCAGTCGGTGGTGCTGCCAGCGTTGATGGTCATTTGGCCGTCGGTTCCTATGGTGACGGTGGTCTTCACCTTGATGCCGCCGTCGGCATGCACGCCATAGGCCGTTGTCGTATTGGCATTGGCAGAGAAGGTGACGGGGCGGTCTTTCCACGAGGCCACCATTCCCGACAGCTCATATTCGCCGGCTGGCAGGGTGGTGACTGTTTGGCTTACGCTGAACGATGATGCCCACCATTGATAGGCGTTCATCAGCCATGCGCCACCCTTGCCGGTCATGCCGTAATCGCGGGCGGTGAACTCGTCGTTGCCGTTGGCATCCTTGCCGTCGAGTGTCCATCCCGTCTCTCCCTGCTCGAACGAGGGGTTGGCAACCTTCCATGTCATGTCGGCGGTAGAATCGTCACCCACATTCTGCATGAGGGTGAAAAGGTCGGCACGGCTGATGCGCCACAGGCGATAGTGTCCAGCCTCGTCGTCAGTAGCGTTCGTGCGGTTGGCGGCTATCGGCTCATCTGCTTCCACGCGGTTGTTCCACGGGCCGATGAATCCTTTGTAGTCAGCATCGCTCGACATGGGGTACTTGCCGTTCTCCATCAGCCAGTAGCCGTTCTGGAAGGTGGGAATGAGGTAGCACCAGTCGCTCATGGTGGGCTCGGTATAGGTGAGCACGTACATGTAGCCCGCACCGTCGTGGGTCTGGAAGAGACTGGTGTGGTGCACCACATTGCGCAGACCTATGAACTGCTCGTCCTTCTCGATGGTGAAGAAGTTCGACAAGTCGGCCACGGGATTGCCCGCCTGACGATAGCGCAGGGCTTTCGTGTCCTCACCGGCCCATCCCGGCTTGGCCTCGTACTTGCCCACTCCCACAAAGAGGCTGGGCTGCTCGGCCGAGGTGATGAGGTAGACGTACTGCTGGTCTGTCAGCATATCGTCGGTGCTTGTCACTTCGGTGAAGCCGTTGGCCTGGGTGAGCACCATGCTGTAAAGGCGCAGTGCCATGAGGTCGGTGCGCTTGATGCGGAAGAGGCGGTAGTGGCCAGCCTCGTCGTCAGCGGTGTTCCTTCGGTTCAGGGCAATGGGTTCGCCCAAGGCCACGCTTTTGTTCCATGGGCCGAGGTAGCCGCATGCCCAGTTCCCACTCGACATGGGGTACTTGCCGCTTTCGAACAGCCAGTAGCCATCCTGGTAGGTGGGTGTGAGCTGGCTCCACTCATCAAGCGTCTTATCCGTGTAAGTGTTCACATACATGTAGCCCGCATTGTCGTGTGTTTGAAACAGGTCGGTGTCGTAGACCACGTTGCGTAGCCCAATGTAGTTGCCGCTCTTCTCGATGGTAAAGAAGTTCGAGAGGTCGAGCACGGGGTCGGTGGCTGCCGAATGGTAGCGCAGGGCCTTCGAATCCAAGCTGGCCCAACTGGGTATTTCCATGTAGTCTCCCACGCCCACAATGAGTTCGTTGGTTTCGGCTGGAGCCAACAGATAGTAATAGTCGGCATCGCCCAAAATGTCGTCAAGGGCGATCACTTCGGTGAAGCCGCGAGCGGCTGTAAGATAGGTGGAATAATCTGCTGCATAGCCCTTGTTGGCGCTGATTGATAGCAGCAACGAAGCAACAAAAAATAAAGTTCTGCTCATTAGCATTTAGGTTAGTAAACTAAGAATTGCAATTCAGGGGTGCAAAGGTACACAAAAATTTCAAGAAGCGAATAGTTTTATAGTTAAATATCTTAAACCGAGGTCAAAGGCACCCAAATGAACGTTGAAGTCTTTCAGAAACAAAGACTTTTGGGGAAACGAATTTGACTAATTGCTCCTAATTCTATTCACAAATTCACATGACAAATAGTCCAAAGCCTATAGTCTACAGTCCTTATCTATAGTCCTTCAAAAAAGGGGGTGGCGGCTTATGAAATTTTGGTAACGACTTTTTGAAAAACGGTAACGACTTTTTAAAAAATCTCGTACGAGATTTTTTTGTCCGAAACCTTGGAACTAAAAAGGACTGTATATCAATGGTTTATTTCAACGTCGTTCGAAAAGCGAAACGGCAGCGCTGAGGGGAGCATGGGATACTACCTCTGTTATCGGATGTCGATGTCGGCATAGCCCATGCGCTCACCGGTGGTCAGGCGGTCGGCATCGAACTTGAGGATGCGGGCCTTGGTGGCTGGGAAGGTGACGGTTTGCCAGATGGGGTTGTTGACGATGTTCGAGAACTCGCCCGAAGCCAGCTTCTGCCAATGGCTCCAGTCGGAGGAGGCCCAAAGGGTGTAGTGGGTGATGGTGCCGTCGCTGCCGTCTTGTGGTGGCAGATAGCGGAATGTGGTAAAAGTCTGGTCGGTGTCCCAGTCGATGAGCATCTGACGGGGACTGCTGAAGAAGATATGCAGGGCCGACGATTTCTTCTCGCCCGAATGGGGGATGTCGGCCGTAAGTTCAGGAGCCAGATAAACGCCGAGGCGCTTGATGATGGGCTGGGCTTTGGCATCGGTGATGGTGAAGCGCAGCTGGGTGGCAGTGACGGTGGGGAAGCAGATGATGCGTCGGTGGCCGATGGTGGTGAGACCGTCGCCCTGCTCCACCAATGCATCGCGGAGGGGCTGCCACTGTCCATCAACGAGAGCTTCGAGTGTGAAGGCCTTCACGCGCTGGCCATGCGCGATGTCTTCCTCAGCCAGGAAGCGGTTGAAGGCGGTGGGGCTCTGGAAGGAGATTGTAGTGGTGAGAGGTGAGAGGTGAGAGGTGGGAGGTGAGGAGGTGACGGTGGCCTTGTCGATAAGGTTATCCGTGAACACTTGGTCAATCATGCGCTTGAAGGCGAGGCCGCGCAGACTGTCGACAGGATGGATGCGCCCGTTGGGGGCGATGGGGAAGTTGAGCAGCAGCGTGGAGCCTCGCCCCACCGACTTGTAATAGGTGTCCATGAGCTTCGACAGGCTTTTCACATGCTCGTTCTCGGTGTCGTGGTAGAACCATCCGGGGCGTATGCTGGTGTTGGTCTCACCCGGGCACCACACATCGCCGTCCTCCACGCCATAGTGCAGCATGTGCCACGGCGTGTCGCCCTTGGCGGGCATGAGGCACCAGTTGGTCTCGCCCACATTGCCAGCCTCGGTGCCCACCCAGCGCAGGTCGCCGCGGTCGCCACCATCGTTCCATATCAGGCAGTGGGGCTGCCACTGGCGAATCATGCGGTAGGTCTCGGGCCACTGGTAGTAGGTGGTACGGTCGATTTTGCGTGTCTCGTTGGCCCCGCCATACCACCCGTCGCCGCCGTTGGCCCCGTCGAACCACACCTCGAAGATGTCGCCATACTGGGTGAGCAGCTCGCGCAGCTGGTTGCGAAAGTAGGTGATGTATTCGGGACGGCCGTAGTCCTTGTGATTCCTGTCCCACGGCGAGAGATAGACGGCGAACCGCAGCCCCTCCTCTCGACAGGCCACGGCCAGCTCGCGCACCACGTCGCCCTTGCCCTGCTTCCACGGGGCGTTCTTCACCGAATACTCTGTGTATTTCGACGGCCACATGCAGAAGCCGCAGTGGTGCTTGGCAGTGAAGATGATGCCGCGCATGCCCGCCTGTTTGCACACCCGAGCCCATTGTCGACAATCCAGGTTGGAGGGGTTGAAGAGCTTAGGGTCCTCGTTGCCGAAGCCCCACTCTTGGTCGGTGTAGGTGTTGAGCGAGTAATGGATGAAGGCATACATCTCCATGTCGTGCCAGCGCAACTGGTCGTCCGTAGGCACGGGACCAACGTCGTTGACGATGGGGCTGGGATAGGGCATGCAGAGCTTCACGGCCTTTCCGTCGCGGGTGACGATGTTCACGCCGTGGGCGAGCTGGCTGCGGGGTGTTCCATCGAGCGCATAGATGGCCTGGGCGCCTTCGTGAAGGGCTTGGGGAGCGACTACATGGGCAGCCTGCTGCATTTCTTGCACAAAGGCATCCAGATTGGCGGTGAAGCCCACATAGCTGACGACGGATTTGCCCTGCGCATGGGTGGAGGTGAGGCCGAAAACGGTCTCGCCAGTGAGCGCATAGCCTTCGTTCTCTTCGATGCTCCACGACACCATAATGCGCCCGTCTTGCAGGGTGCGCACATCCACGGGGTTGACAATGTTCACCCAGGTGCCGTTGATGTACCATAGCTGCGAGTCGTTCTTGCTCTTCGAAACGTCGGTAGCCACCGCCACGAAGTATTTCATGCCCGGCTCGCGGTATTTCTTCTCCATGTAGCGGAGGGCGATGTTCTGTGCGCCCTTCTTGGTGATGGTAATGGTGTTTTCCTGACTGCTGTAGCGGATGTCGGAAGCGGCAAGGCGGTCGGCAACCCGGTTGCGATACCAGTCGACGGCTTTCCAAGTGTAGAGGTTGGTGGGGATGGCAGCCTCAACGGTGAACGAGGTGTGATGGTCGGTGCCGAAGCCATCGGTGTAGGTCACGTCGATGGTGGCCTGTCCTTCCTTGTTGTTGGCATGAATGAGCCCGTCGCGGACGTAGGCCACCAGCGAGTCGCTGCTCTCGCACACGGCATCGAGGGTGACATACTGCTTGGTGCCATCGGTGAGCGTGGCCTGGACGGCGAAGGGACGCGTCTGCCCCAAGAACAGCTGCACGGTGGCCGGCGTGGCCTCAATGCGCTGCACGGCGGCCTGCGGCTCGGCGATGAGATGGTCGTTGTCAATCTTGACCGAAAGTTCCGAACCTGCGTAAACCACGTCCTTGCTGAAACGAACAGACTGCTTGATGCCCAGTCCCAAGCGGCGGTCGGCATCGACGAGCACGATGCGGAAGGTGCGGGTGGGGAGCATTCCCTGGAAGGCTCCACTGCGCTGGCCGATGGTGAGGGTGTGGGTGGCGTCGTCCCACCGGAAGGGAATCTCCGAGTAGCTGCCCTGCTCGTAGTTGTAGTTGTCGCGCTCGTCCTCGTAGAGCGTGAACTGTCCGTCGGCACCCGGATAGATGCGCAGCTCCAGATTGTCCCAGTTGTGCTGCTCGCTGTACTGCACGTCGGGGCCCCATGGGAGGATGGAGCCCTGTCGCACAAAGAGGGGCATGAGCGCCAGATTGACCGCACGGTCCACCGTCTGACCGCCGTCGTACTGTTGTCCGCTCCAGATGTCGGTCCATTTGTCGCCTTTAGGCAGATAGATGCTGCGCTGCAGGGCCTGCGGCTGCAGCACGGGGGCCACCAGGATGTCGCGCCCGAACAGGAACTGGTCTTTCAAGGCGTGGGTGGCGGCATCGGCAGGAAAGGCGATGCCCATGGCCCGCATGAAGGAATAGTCGTCGGCATGGACGCGGCGGGCAGTGCTGTAGATATAAGGCAGCAGGGCATAGCGCAGGTGGATGTAGCGATTGATGACGTCGTAGTAGCTCTCGCCCTCTTGGCCAAACTGGTAGATGGCGCGGTCGGCTCCTGAGCCGTGGCTGCGCATGATGGTGCAGAAAGCACCGAACTGAATCCAGCGGCAGTAGAGTTCGTTGTAGGTGTCCTGCCCGGCACCCTGATAGCTGCCATTGAAGAAGCCGCCAATGTCGCTGTTCCAGCTGGCTACGCCACAGGCCGAGTAATTGAGCGCGGCGGGAATCTGATTGGCCAGCGTCTCCCACGACGAGGTGATGTCGCCGCTCCAGGTGCCGGCACCATAGCGCTGGAGTCCGAGGAAGCCGGAACGCGTCATAATCATCACGCGCTTGGCTTCGGTGAGTTCGGCTTGCTGGGCGCGATGGCCATTATACACGCCACTGGCATGCATCAGGGGAAAGACATTACGCACGGAACGCCAAGTGTGATACGTCTGCAGCGAATGGGGGTTCAGTGTAGCATTATCCTCGTCGTCCTTGTTGAGCACGATGAAATCACTGGTCTTCTCCCAGTCTTCACCGCCTTGGTAATGGTCGGGCTCGGAGGAGTCCACCCAATAGGCGTCAACGCCCTTGTTCACCAGTCCTTCGTAGAGGCACTGCCAGTAGTAGTCGCGGGCCGACTGCTGGTAGGGGCTGTAGATGCCCACGCCAGCGTTGTTGGGCCAAGTGGCCGACATGATGTCGTCGCCCATCTTCATCAGCTGGTTGTGCTCCTTGAAGTGCTTGAACTGCTTGGTGTCGGGACCGAAGTTGGCCCAGACAGAGATGAGCAGGTGGGCGCCGTCGGCGTGCATGCCGTTGATCATCGTGGGGTAGTCGTTCCTGAACTGCGGACTCAGGAACTCCATGGCGTTCCATTGGTTGTTGCCACCCCAATACTGCCAGTCCTGCACCACGCAGTCGATGGGCACGCGCAGCGAGCGGTATTTCTGCAGCACGCCCAGCGTCTCCAGCGCGCTCTGATAGCGCTCCTTGCTCTGGAAATAGCCGTAGGTCCATAGGGGCACCATCGTGGCCTTGCCCGTCAGCTCACGGATACGGCGCACCACGTCGTCGCCTTCGTTCTCACGCCCCACCAGCACGTAGTAGTCGACGGCATGGGCGGCCTCGGTCTTGAAGGTGGCTCCACCAGCGGCGTTGTCGCTGAAGTCGCAGGGGCCATAGAGGTCCCAGTAGAGGCCGTAGCCACGGGTGGAATGGAAGAACGGAATCCACACCGACATATTGTTCTGCACCATGTGGCTGTAGCTCTTGTTGCGATGATTCAGATTGCCGTCCTGCACCTGCCCGAAGCCGTAGATGGCCTCGTCGGTGGAAAGCCTAAACGACTGCGCCACGTTGTAGGGGTCGATGGTGTGGGAGGTGCGACGAGTGAAGGCGGCCTTTGCGCGCTCCTTTATCAATACGGTTCCGTCGGGGCGGAAGAAACCGAGCAGGCCCGTCTGCTTGTTGCAGGTCACCATCACCTTGTCGGTCAGCAGCGTGTCCTCCCTGTCGCCCTCGCGCTTCACGGGGTTCACCGCTTGGGGCGTCATCGTCACCACCACCTTCGGGTCGGTCTTTCCCA